>JAJDGF010000024.1 GCA_030265545.1 Eubacteriales bacterium OttesenSCG-928-N13 | reverse complement strand
CAGACCTCCTCCTGGGAGGTCTGAAGGGTGTGAACCCTCCAGATTCAATCCGCACCCGACGACATGCGCGGCGAGGCCGTTTACGGGATGACCATTGCCAAAAACTGACAAGGTTCGTCGCCCGCGGCCTGCATGGCGTGGGGGTGAATGGAATCGTAGTAGGCCGAATCGCCTGCGTTTAGCACGATGTCATTGTCGCCCACGATCAGGCGCAGCGAGCCGGACAGCACATAGTCAAACTCGTGTCCGGCGTGGGAGTTGGTTTCAAGCTCCTCATTCACGCCCGGGCTCACCGTGACCAGCAGCGGCTCAATCTTGCGATGATTGAAGTTATATGCCAGGTTCTTATAGACATAGTGATGCGCGCGCGTGACCAGCACGCCCATATCGTTGCGGGTGACGGCGCACACGCTCAGCCTGGGTGCCTCGCCCGTCAGGATGGTGGTCGGATCCACGCCATAGTTCTGCTCCAGCTTCAGCAAAAAGCTGATCGGGATGTCCACACGCCCCTCTTCATAGGACTGATAGTCCTTCAGCAGCACGCCGGTCTCGGCTGCCACCTGCTCTTGGGTCTTATCCAGGCCGTCGCGCAATTCCCATATGCGCAGCGCAATCTGTCTCATCTCATCGGTCATAGCGGGCACCTCCATGGCGTTTCTTCTTATTGATTATAGCATCTGTTGCCGCCCTTGCGCAAGGATTTCTTGACATGGATGATATACTGGGCGTAGAAATATTGTTGGCAGGAGGACGAGCACATGATTCGGCATATCGTGCTGTTTACGATCAAGGATGAGTTTAAGCAGGACATTCCGCAGCTGGTGGAGGGGTTTTATGGCATGGTGGGCAAGGTGGACGGGCTGATGGCGCTGGAGGCCGGCGGGGACATCCTGGGCAGCGAGCGCAGCTATGATCTGGGGCTGGTCACACTGTTCCGCGATCGGGCTTCGTTCGATGCATATCAGACGCACCCGGCGCACATGCTCGTGAAAAAGCGCATACATGAGGCGCGCTCGGGCTCCGTGGCATGCGATTTCGAGGTAAAAGAATAGGTATGAACGCCTTCATTCTGGGTCGATTGGCCCGAATGGGGGCGTTTTTTTGCGCCCAGATAGAGGGATACATGCGCATTGCGGGGTCAAGATGGGCATGAAAAGGGCGGTATATGGCGCACTGGTTGGTTAAGAGTTGGTTAAAACGCACAAATTCAGCAAGAATTAACACGTATGAGGGACTTGTGAACCGTGAAAGACTTGCGTGATATGGGGTGTTTGTTCTATAATTAGTCCGTTCGCCATCTGTAAAACATGGGTGTGCGGCACCGCGAAATGCCGGTTTGCGGGGATTGCTTCATTAACTGTCCGTCTGACCTACGGAACAAGAACAATCCGAACCAGGGATGAACCGGGAGGTTGCAGGCGAAAGCCTGGTGAATTCTCGGGGACCAGTCCGACAATCGGGCGACGGGGCTCATGCGCCGTCGTATAAAAAATACAGGACACGCCCGGCAGCGTGTGCATGAGTCAAAGACAAGGAGGACGTTCAATGGCAAGCCAGAAGATCCGTATCAAGCTGAAGGCGTATGAACACGGCATCATCGATCAGTCCGCGGCCCGCATCGTGGAGACCGCCAAGCGCACGGGCAGCCGTGTGTCGGGCCCGATCCCGCTGCCGACCGAAAAGGAGATCATCACGATCCTGCGCTCCCCGCACAAGCACAAGGACAGCCGCGAGCAGTTCGAAATGCGCACGCATAAGCGCCTGATCGACATCCTGAGCCCCACCCCCAAGACGGTGGATGCGCTGACCAAGCTCGATCTGCCCGCAGGCGTCGAGATCGAAATCAAGCTGTAATCGCTCAGGCAGTACGTGTTTTTTTGAAACTATAGGAGGTGCAACTCACTCATGGATAAGGCAATTCTCGGTAAGAAGATTGGCATGACCCAGATCTTCCTCGCGGATGGTCGCCTCATGCCGGTCACCGTCGTGCAGGCCGGTCCCTGCCCTGTGGTGCAGGTCAAGACCCGCGAAAGCGATGGATACGAGGCTGTTCAGGTCGGTTTCGGTGAGCTCGCAGAACAGCGCGCGAAGAAACTGAAGAACAAACCCGAGCTAGGCCACTTTGCGAAGGCGGGCGTTCCCGCGACCCGTCACCTGCGCGAGTTCCGGCTGAGCAACATCGACAACTACAAAGTTGGCGACCAGATCAAGTGCGACGTGTTCGCCGAAGGCGATCATGTGGACGTGACCGGCACCAGCAAGGGCCATGGCTTCACCGGCGTCATTCAGCGCTGGAACCTGCACAGAGGCCCGATGAAGCACGGCTCCAAGTATCACAGGGGCGTTGGCTCCATGGGCGCCAACTCGGACCCGAGCCGCGTGTTCAAAAACAAGAAGATGCCCGGTCAGTATGGTAGCGAGCGCGTCACCGTGCAGAACCTCGAAGTGATTCGAGTGGACGCCGAGCGTGACCTGATCATGATTAAGGGCGCACTGCCCGGCGCGAACGGCGCGCTGCTGATCGTGCGCAATTCGGTTAAGTCCTGATAACGCTTTCTGGAAGGAGGACGAATTTCAATGCCTAAAGTAGCAATGGTCAATATGCAAGGCAAGAAGGTTGGAGACATCGAGCTCTCCGATAACACCTTCGGCGCCGAGATCCATGAATCCGCGCTGCACACAGTCGTGCGCGCACAGCTCAATGCCAAAAGGCAGGGCACCCAGTCGGCCAAGACCCGCACCGAAGTGCGTGGCGGCGGCCGCAAGATCTACCGCCAGAAGGGCACCGGCAACGCGCGCCATCACAGCCGCAGAGCCCCCCAGTTCACCCACGGCGGCGTGGTGTTCGCCCCGAAGCCCCGCGATTATCGCATTTCCGTGCCGCGCAAGGTGCGCAGGCTGGCCATGAAGAGCGCACTCACCACCAAGGTGATTGACGGCGATCTGATTGTGCTTGACAAGATGGTTCTGAGCGAAGCCAAGACCAAGCTGGTCGTGCAGATGCTCAAGGACCTGGGCGCAACCCGCAAAGCACTGCTGGTGCTGCCGCAAAATGACGAAACCGTCTTGCGCGCATCCGGCAACATCCAAGGTTTGAAGGTGGCTTTCGTATCGCGCGAGAGCGCCACGCTGAACGTGCTGGACATCCTGGGACATGACAAGTTCATCGTTACCGAGGAAGCCGCTCGTATGTGCGAGGAGGTGTACGACTGATGAAGAGCCCCTATGATATCATCATTCGCCCGGTGCTGACGGAGAAATCCTACGAAGCCATGAACGACAAGCGTTACACGTTTGAAGTGGCTGTCACCGCCGGCAAGACCGAGATCAAATACGCTGTGGAGCAGATCTTCGGCGTGAAGGTAAAATCCGTGAACACCATGCGCATCTTGGGCAAGATGAAGCGTCAGGGACGCACCCAGGGTCGTCGCCCGGAGCGCAAGAAAGCCTACGTCACGTTGACCGAAGCCAGCAAGGGCATCGAGTTCTTCGAGGGCATGGCGCAGTAGGAGGAGGAAAGCAAATGGCAATTCGAGTCTATAAGCCGACCTCGCCCGCGCGGCGTTTCATGTCGGTTCTCTCGTTCGCAGAGCTCACCAAAAAGGAGCCCGAGCGCAGCCTGGTGACCGACCTGAGGCATAAGGCTGGTCGCAACAACCAGGGCAAGATCACCGTTCGCCATCAGGGCGGCGGCGCCAGAAGAAAGTACAGGATCATCGATTTCAAGCGCACCAAGGACAATGTCCCCGCCAAAGTGGCGGCGCTCGAATATGACCCGAACCGCACCTGCTTCATCGCACTGCTGCATTATGCAGACGGCGAGAAGCGCTACATCCTGGCTCCTGTGGGCCTGAAGGTGGGCGACACGGTCATGAGCGGCCCGACGTCCGACATCAAGCCGGGCAACTGCCTTCCCATCACCAACATCCCGCTGGGCACGCTGATCCACAATGTGGAGATCAAAGCCGGGCGCGGCGGCCAGATGGTTCGCTCCGCAGGCACTGCGGCGCAGCTGATGGCCAAAGAGGGTGTGTACGCGCAGGTGCGTCTGCCCAGCGGTGAAGTGCGCAAGGTTTCGATCAATGCGCGCGCCACCATCGGCCAGGTCGGCAATCCCGATCATGAGAATGTGCGTATCGGCAAGGCCGGTCGCCAGCGCCATAAGGGCATCCGCCCCACCGTGCGCGGCGTGGTCATGAACCCGGTGGACCATCCCCATGGCGGCGGCGAAGGCCGCTCCCCGGTGGGTATGCCCGCCCCGATGTCGCCGTGGGGCAAGAAGACCCAGGGCGTCAAGACCAGAAAGCACAAGAAGTACTCTGACAAGATGATCGTCAAGAAGGCCGGCAGAAAGTAATCGCCTAAGGAAGGAGGCACCCTGAACCATGAGCAGATCCATTAAGAAGGGCCCTTTCATTCAACCCGTGCTGCTGAAAAGAGTGCAGGAAATGAATGCCAGCGGCGAGAAAAAGGTCATCAAGACCTGGTCGCGCGCTTCCACCATCTTCCCCGATTTTGTGGGACACACCATTGCGGTGCATGACGGCCGCAAGCACGTGCCGGTCTATGTGACCGAAGACATGGTTGGACATAAGTTTGGCGAATTCGCCCCCACGCGTACATACAGGGGCCACGCCGGAGAAAAAGCGTCAGCCCGCAAGTGACGTAAAGGAGTGAATCGATATGGCAACCCGAGTCAAGGAAAAGGCGGCAGCCCGCAAGGCCAGTGCTGACAAGCGCCCGCGCGCCGTCGCTCGATATGTCCGAATCTCGTCGCGTAAGGTCAAGATCGTGATCGATTTGATCCGCGGCAAGCAGGTCGACGAGGCTCTCGCGATCCTGATGTACACCCCCAAGAGCGCCGCGCCGGTCGTTGAGAAACTGCTCAATTCGGCCATCGCCAACGCTGAGAACAACCTGAGCCTGCATCGTGAGACGCTGTATGTCGCAGAGGTCTATGCCGATCAGGGCCCCACGCTGAAGCGCTATTGGGCGCGCAGCCATGGCCGTGCGGACGTGATCCTCAAGCGGACCAGCCACATCACGTTGGTTCTGGATCAGAAGTAAGAGCAAGAGCAAGGCGCATCTCCACAGGCGTGGAGGCGTTCAACAGTAGGAGGGAATTCAATGGGCCAGAAGGTAAATCCCCACGGCGCGCGCGTTGGCGTGATCCTGGATTGGAGCACCAAATGGTACGCCAATAAGAAGGATTTTTCGAACAATCTGATTGAAGACTACAACCTGCGCAAGATGCTCAAAGAGAAGCTCGCCATGGCGGGTATCTCCCACATCGACATCGAGCGTAGCGCGGGCAAGGTGACCGTGAGCGTCTATACCGCCAAGCCGGGCATCGTGATCGGCCGCGGCGGCGCAGGCGTCGAGACGCTGAAAAAGCAGATCGAAGCATTCACCGGCAAGCCTGCCAACCTGAACATCCTCGAGATCAAGAACCCCGACACCAATGCGCAGCTGCTCGCCGAGAACATCGCACAGCAGCTCGAAAAGCGCATCTCCTTCCGTCGCGCCATGAAGCAAACGCTCAGCCGCGCGATGAAGGCGGGCGCCAAGGGCGTCAAAACGCAGGTGTCCGGCCGCTTGGGCGGCGCAGAAATTGCGCGCACCGAGGGCTATCATGAGGGCTCGATCCCGCTGCAGACGCTCAGAGCGAACATCGATTACGGCTTCACGGAAGCCAAGACCGGCTACGGCCGCATTGGCGTGAAGGTCTGGATCTACAAGGGGCAGGTGCTGCCCAAGCCCAAAAAGAGCGTGGCCGCTCCGGCGCCCGCGCCCAGGACGGAAGGAGGGAATTAACCCATGCTCATGCCAAAGAGAGTCAAGCACCGCAAGCAAATGCGCGGTCGCATGAAGGGGAAGGCCATGAGGGGCAATTTCCTGGCATATGGCGATTATGGACTGGTCGCCATGAATCCCGGCTGGATTACCTCGAATCAGATCGAGGCTGCCCGTCAGGCGATGACCCGCCACACCAAGAGAGGTGGCCAGGTCTGGATCAAAATCTTCCCGGACAAGCCCGTGACCGCCAAGCCGGCCGAGACCCGAATGGGTAGCGGCAAGGGCGCCCCCGAGTATTGGGTGGCCGTCGTGAAACCGGGTCGCGTCCTGTTTGAGATCAAAGGCGTACCGGAAGAAATCGCTCGTGAAGCCCTTCGCCTGGCAGCCCACAAGCTGCCCATCAAGGTGAAATTCATCAAGCGAGAGATAGAGAAGTCGGGTGGTGAAGAGCAATGAAACGCAGAGAATTCGAAGAATTGAAGGCAAAGACCACGTCTGAGCTCGCCACCAATTTGAAGGACAAGAAGAACGAGCTGTTCAATTTGCGCTTCCAGTTGGCTACCGGGCAGCTGGAGAACACCGCAGCAATCATGAGTTGCAAGCGGGACATCGCCCGGGTCCAAACCATCATCCGCCAGAGGGCGGAAGCGTAAGACGCGAAAGGAGGCAGATTGAACAATGTCTGAACAAAGAGGCATTCGCAAAGAGCGCGTGGGCATCGTAGTGTCCGATAAGATGGATAAGACGATCGTCGTTGAGATCCGCACCCGCGTTCAGCATCCGCTGTATGGCAAGATTCAGAACCGCACCGAGAAATTCAAGGTGCATGACGAGAAGAACGAGTGCGGCATCGGCGACACAGTTCGCGTGATGGAAACCCGCCCGCTGTCCAAAGACAAGCGCTGGAGATTGGTAGAGATCGTGGAGAAGGCCAAGTAAGCCTGACTCTCACACGAATCCGCTCTATACCGACCAGTCGCACAATGAGGAGGAAAACTCACCATGATTCAGCCACAAACCAGATTGAAGGTCGCCGACAATTCCGGCGCCAAAGAGATCATGTGTTTCAGGGTGCTGGGCGGGTCGTTCCGCCGTGCAGGCGGCGTGGGTGACATCATTGTCGCCTCTGTCAAGACCGCAACACCCGGCGGCGGCGTGAAAAAGGGCGATGTTGTGAAGGCCGTGATCGTGCGTACGCGCAAGCAGTACAGGCGTCCGGATGGTTCCTACATTCGCTTCGATGACAACGCTGCTGTGATCATCAACGACCAGAAGCAGCCCCGCGGCACCCGTATCTTCGGGCCCGTCGCGCGCGAGCTCCGCGAGAAGGATTACATGAAAATCGTCTCGTTGGCGCCCGAAGTATTGTAAGGGGAGGCAAGAAGAGAAATGTCTGAAGCAAAGAAGAAGCTGTTCGTTCACTCCGGCGATACCGTCGTGGTCATCACCGGTAAGGACAAAGGCAAAGTGGGCAAGATCCAAAAGGCCTTCCCCCAGACCGGCAAGATCATCGTCGAAGGTGTCGCGATGGTCAAACGTCACCAGAAGCCGCGTGGCCAGGGAATGCCCGGCGGCATCATCAACAAAGAATCCGCCATTCCGGCATGCCGGGTGATGCTGATGTGCCCCACCTGCAAGGCTGGCAGGCGCATTGGTCACAAGTTTCTCGAGGATGGCTCGAAGGTTCGCAAGGTGCGCGTATGCACAAAGTGTGGCGCGACCTTCGACAATTGATCGAGAAGGAGGAGTAGCAAGTGGCTCGTTTGAAGGACAAATACAAGGCCGAAGTGGTTCCTGCGATGCAGCAGAAGTTCGGCTATCAGAACATCAATGAAGTGCCCAGGCTGGAAAAGGTGGTCATCAACATGGGTTTGGGTGATTGCAAAGACAATCCCAAGGCCATGGAGGTCGCCGTCAGTGAATTGGCGACCATCTCCGGCCAGAAGCCGCTGGTCACCAAGGCCAAAAAGTCAGTCGCAAACTTCAAGCTGCGTGCCGGCATGAGCGTCGGTGCGAAGGTGACCCTCAGAGGCATCCGCATGTATGAGTTCACCGACAAGCTGGTTTCGATCGTGCTGCCGCGCGTTCGTGACTTCCGTGGCGTGTCCGCCAAGGCCTTTGATGGCCGCGGCAACTATGCGCTGGGCGTGCGTGAGCAGCTCATCTTCCCCGAGATCGATTACGACAAGGTCGAAAAGATCCGCGGCATGGAGATGATCTTCGTCACCACCGCCAAGACCGATGAGGAAGCCAAAGAACTGCTTCGCCTGATGGGCGTGCCGTTCGCACAGGCGTAAAGAAGGAGGATAATAAGCGTGGCTAAGACAAGCATGAAGGTTAAGCAGTCGAGAACGCCGAAGTTCTCCACCCGCGCCTACACCCGCTGCCGCATCTGCGGCCGCCCGCACTCGGTGCTTCGCAAGTATGGCATCTGCCGCATCTGCTTCCGTGAGTTGGCCTACAAGGGCCAGATTCCCGGAGTTCGTAAAGCAAGCTGGTAAGTGGGCAAACACGGAAGGAGGTTACTCTAAATGATCATGAATGATCCCATCGGGGATATGCTGACTCGTATCCGCAATGCCCAGATCGCCCGGCACGACACTGTGATCATGCCCGCCTCGAACATGAAAAAGGCAATCGCCAAGATTCTGCTCGATGAGGGGTATGTCAAGAGCGTCGATGTGCTGGATGACGGCTTGCAGGGCCAGATCAAAATCGCGCTGAAATATGCGCAGGGCAAGCAGCCGGTCATCAAGGGGCTCAAGCGCATCTCCAAGCCCGGACTGCGCGTGTACGCCAAGAACGATGAGCTCCCCAGGGTGCTCAACGGCCTCGGCATCGCCATCATCTCGACGTCCAAGGGCGTCCTCAGCGAAAAAGATGCAAGGAACCAGGGTGTTGGCGGCGAAGTGCTGGCCTATATCTGGTAAGAGCGCGAAAGCAGGAGGTAGACCACAATGTCTCGAATCGGAAAGCTTCCGATTAATGTACCGGGCGGAGTTACCGTGACGATCTCCGACGACAACGTCGTCGCCGTCAAGGGGCCCAAAGGCGCATTAAGTCAGAAGGTCAACAAGGATATCACATTTACCCGTGATGGCGATGTGTTGACGGCCAACAGACCGTCCGACAGCAAGCCGCACAAGTCTATGCATGGCCTGTATAGGACGCTGGTGAACAACATGGTGGTTGGTGTAACGACTGGCTTCCAGAAGGTGTTGCTCATGGAAGGCGTCGGCTACCGCGCTGCGGTCGAAGGCAATAAGCTCACGTTGAGCGTCGGCTACAGCCATCCCGTGGTGTTTGAAGCACCCAAAGACTGCGCGTTTGAAACGCCAGCGCCCACTCGCATCATCGTGAAGGGCATTGACAAGCAGGTCGTTGGCGCATTGGCCGCCGACATCCGCGCCACGCGCAAGCCTGAGCCGTATCTGGGCAAGGGCATCCGCTATGAGAACGAACACATCCGCCGCAAGGAAGGCAAGGCAGGCAAGAAGTAAGAGAGGGGGCACATACGTATGTTCAATAAACGTGATCGCAACGAAGTTCGAAGAATTCGCCATGCGCGCGTCCGTAAAAAGATCAGCGGCACGCCCGCTCGTCCGAGGCTTTGCGTGTACCGCAGCCTGAACCACATCTACGCGCAGATCATTGATGATGCCGCGGGCAACACGCTGGTGGCAGCTTCGACGGTTGAGAAGGACATCCAGGCCCAGATCCAGGAGCTCGACAAAAAGAGCGCCAGCAAGATCGTGGGCAAGGCAATCGCCGAACGCGCAGCCGCAAAGGGCATCAAAGACGTGGTGTTTGACCGCGGTGGATACATTTACACCGGCCGTGTGGCCGAGTTGGCCGCAGGCGCTCGTGAGGGCGGCTTGGACTTCTAATCAATGGGAGGAATGCACGCAATGCAGCGCTTTGAGCAAGTTAGCGAATTCAAGGAAAAACTCGTATACGTCAACCGCGTTGCCAAGGTTGTCAAGGGCGGTAAGAACTTCCGTTTCACCGCATTGATGGTCGTCGGTGACGAAAAAGGCCGCATCAGCTGCGGCATGGGCAAGGCGACGGAAATCCCCGAGGCGATCCGCAAGGGTGTCGAGGATGCCAAAAAGCAGATGGTGACCGTGTCCCTCAAAGACACCACCATTCCGCATGAGGTGACCGGCGTGTTCGGTTCCGGCCGCGTCCTGATGATGCCCGCACCCGAAGGTACCGGCGTGATCGCCGGCGGCCCGGTTCGTGCCGTCATCGAAGCGGTTGGCATCAAGGACATCCGCACCAAGTCCATCGGCAGCACCAACCCCGTCAACATGGTCAAGGCCACGATTGAGGGGCTAAAGCAGCTCAGAACCATCGAAGAAGTGGCGAAACTTCGCGGCAAGTCCGTCGAAGAGTTGCTGGGTTAAGGGGGATTATCAACATGAAGCTGAAAATAACCCAGACAAAGTCCACCATCGCCTGCCTGAAGGATCAGATCGCCACCATCAAGGCGCTCGGTTTGCACAGGATCGGCCATTCGGTCATTCAGCAGGATAATCCGGCCATCCGCGGCATGATCTTCAAGGTCAAGCACATGGTTAAGGTCGAAGAAGTTAACGACTAAGGAGGTCACGTCCAATGAAACTGCACGAACTCAAGCCCGCGGTGGGATCAACCACGGCGCCGAAAAGGCTGGGCCGTGGTATTGGGTCCGGTCTCGGCAAGACCTCCGGCAAAGGTCACAAGGGCGCCAAAGCGCGTTCGGGCGGCGGCAAGCGGCCTGGATTCGAAGGCGGCCAGATGCCTTTGGTTCGTCGTCTGCCCAAGCGCGGATTCTTCAACCCCTTCCGTACCGTGTATGCCGCGATCAATGTGGATCGTCTGGACATCTTTGAGGATGGCTCCACCGTCACCGCCGTTGAGCTGGTGAAGGCGGGCATCGTCAACAAGATCGAAGACGGCATCAAGATCATGGGCAATGGCGAAATCACCAAGAAACTCACGGTACAGGCCAACAAATTTACTGCTACCGCGAAGGAAAAGATTGAAGCGGCAGGCGGGAAAGCCGAGGTGATCTAACATGTGGCAAACGCTTCGTAACGCATGGAAGATCATCGACCTGAGAAAGAAGCTGCTCTACACACTGGGCATGCTGCTATTGTATCGGGTGCTGTGCTTTGTGCCCACACCGGGCGTGAACCTGGAAGCACTGCAGCAGGCCGTATCGCAGTATGATATCTTGGTCTTCATGAACATGATGACCGGTTCGGCCATCGATCAGTTCAATATCATGGCGATGGGCATCACCCCCTACATCAACGCGTCGATTATCATGCAGCTGCTGACCGTTGCCATCCCGAAGCTCGAACAGCTTCAAAAGGAAGGCGAGGAAGGCCGCAAGAAGATCGCGCAGTACACCCGCTATGCCACCATCGCACTGGGCTTCATCCAGGCGGTTGCGTTGAGCAGAGGCTTGGGCGCTTCGGCGGCCGGCACGTGGGATAGCTACATCACCATCGGTGTCTGCCTCGCAGCAGGTACTGCCATGGCCATGTGGATCGGCGAAAGAATCACCACCAATGGCATCGGCAACGGCATCAGCCTTCTGATCTTCGCAGGCATCATCTCGCGCATCGCGGGCGCAGTTGCCAGTGCGGTCATGGGTATTTTCAACCAGACGAGCGGCACGATGAATATCTTCTCGATGCTGATCGTGGTTGTGCTCAGCCTGATCATGATCATTGCGGTCGTGTTTGTGGATCTGGGCGAACGTCGTGTGCCGGTTCAGTATGCCAAGCGCATGGTGGGCCGCAAAATGTACGGTGGCCAGTCCACCCACATCCCGCTGAGAGTGAACAGCACCGGCGTGCTGCCGCTGATCTTCGCTTCGGCGATCATGCAGTTCCCGGGCACGATCATGGCGTTCTGGCCGAATAGCTCGGCGAGTCAGTGGTGGACGGCGCACTTTAACTTCGCTGGTGCGCCCTATCAGATCCTGTTCGCGCTGTTGATCTTCGGGTTCACGTATTTCTATACGGCGATCTCGTTCAACCCGGCGGACATCAGCAAGAACATCCAGCAGAACGGTGGCATGATCCCCGGCATCCGCCAGGGCAAGCCGACCACCGATTACCTGCACAAGATCTCCAACCGCATCACCCTGTTTGGCGCGGTGTTCCTGGCGCTGCTGGCCACCATCCCGACGGCATTGTCGGCGGTTGCGGGGCTGGATCTTCCGTTCGCGGCCTCTTCGCTGCTGATCGCGGTGTCTGTCGCCATGGAAACCACCAGGCAGCTCGAGAGCCAGATGCTGATGCGTCACTACAAAGGTTTCTTGAAATAGGAAACTGGAGGATGCAATGATGAAACTAGTTTTTCTCGGCGCACCTGGCGCTGGCAAGGGCACGCAGGCGGGCGGTGTGGCGGAAGCACTCAAAATTCCCCACATCTCCACTGGCGACATGTTCCGTGCTGCGTTGGGCAATGAAACGCCCGTCGGCCTGAAGGCCAAGGCGTATATGGACAAGGGCGAACTGGTGCCCGATTCGGTCACAATTGAGATGGTTGACGAACGGCTCAAGCAAGCGGATTGCGAAAACGGATACCTGCTGGACGGGTTCCCGCGCACCATTGCCCAGGCCGAGGCGCTTGATCAGATCATGGCGCCCGATTGCGTGGTCAACCTGGACGTGCCCGAAGAGATCCTGATGGGTCGATTGACCGGTCGCCGCGTGTGCGGATCGTGCAAAGGCACCTTCGCCATCTCGCGCCTGAGTGATCCGACCACCTGCCCCACCTGTGGCGGCGAACTGATCCACCGCAAGGACGATCAGCCTGAAACCATCAAGGAGCGTTTGCAGGTCTATCATCAGGATACCGAGCCGCTGATTGGTTACTATCAAAACCAAAATAAGCTGCTCAATGTGCCCAGCGTGGGCGATCCCCAAGACGTCAACAACGCTATTCTTACCGCGCTTGAGGGCAAAGCATGATTGGGATTCGAAGTGAGGATCAGATACAAAAGATGAGGGACGCGGGCGTGCTGCTTCATGCGGTGCTCGAACATCTCAAGCAGATGATCCAACCCGGCATCACCACGCGTGAGCTGGATCAGGCCGCCGAGCGAATGATCCGAGACGCGGGTGCGATCCCGTCATTTCTGGGCTACAATGGCTTCTCGGCATCCATCTGCGCATCGCCCGATGACCAGGTGGTGCATGGGATCCCAAACGACGACCCGCTCGAGGAAGGACATCTGATCTCCGTTGATTGTGGCGTCATCCTCCATGGCTGGCAATCGGACAGCGCGTTTACCGCCCCGATTGGCCAGGCCCCCACAAAGGTGCTGGATCTGATCCGCGTCACGGAAGAGAGCTTCTGGCTCGGCGCCAAGCAGGCCAGAGAAGGCAATCGCCTGGGGGACATCTCAAATGCCGTTCAGCGCCATGCTGAATCGCACGGATACGGCGTGATCCGCGATCTGTGCGGGCACGGCATTGGGCAGCAGATGCATGAGGATCCCTCCATCCCGAACTACGGGCCGGCGGGGCGTGGCGTGAGGCTCAGGGCGGGCATGACGCTCGCGATTGAACCGATGATCGCAATGGGCACCTGGCGTGTGTTTCAGATGAACGACGGATGGACCGTGGTAACCCAGGATCATGGCTGGTGCTCGCACTACGAGCACACCATCCTGGTCACCGATGGCGATCCCGAGATCCTATCGATGCCCGGCGCAAACCCCTGGGGGGAAGCGCAATGAACAAGATACCGCTTGAAGCGGGGCGCGTGGTGCGCTCCAAGTCAGGGCGGGACCAGGGCAGGCTGCACGTGATCATCAGCGAGATCGATTCCGATTTCGTGCTGGTGGCAAACGGAACCCTGCGCAAACTGGATCGGCCCAAGAAGAAGCGGCGCAAACACTTGAGCGCAACCGAGCACCGGATGGACACGGACGCATGGCCGCCCGAAAACCATCAGATCGCAAAGTTGCTCAAGGCGCTCGACCCGAAAGAGGAGGGGTAAGAATTGTCCAAGTCTGATGTTATCGAAGTAGAGGGCGTTGTCACGGAGTCTTTCCCCAACGCCATGTTTGAAGTGGAACTGCCCAACGGCCATAAGGTCTTGGCGCATGTTTCCGGCAAGATGCGCATGCACTACATTCGCATCTATCCGGGTGACAAAGTCACCATCGAACTTTCGCCCTATGATCTGTCCAGGGGAAGAATCACCTGGCGCTCCAAGGGCTAAGGGATACCAACTCAATAGGAGGTAGCAACAATGAAAGTCAGACCTTCTGTCAAGCCCATGTGCGAAAAGTGCAAAATCATCCGCCGCAAAGGCCGCGTCATGGTGATTTGCGAGAATCCCAAGCACAAGCAAAAGCAGGGCTGATCCGTCCCCATTATCGGGATGGCGACCAAGCATCCTGAGGCGCAACGGGCGGCTGCATGCAGAGAGATCCGCATGATAAACCTTCGCGTCTTGAGATACGATCCACCAAGACCCTGCTTGCAGGGCATCGCGAATTCAATTTGGAGGTGCTTCGTTTCATGGCACGCATTGCAGGCGTAGACCTACCCAGGGAAAAGCGCGTTGAGATCGCTTTGACCTACATCTACGGCATCGGCCGCAACATCGCGGACGATATTATTGAAGCGACCGGTATCAATCCGGACACCCGCGTCAAGGATCTAACAGAGCAGGACGTGAGTGCGCTTCGTGACTACATTGACCACAACCTCAAAGTGGAGGGTGACCTTCGCCGTGAGGTGAGCATGAACATCAAGCGCTTGATGGAGATCGGCTGCTATCGCGGCCTGCGCCATCGCCGTGGCTTGCCCGTTCGTGGTCAGAACACCAAGCAGAACGCCCGTACCCGCAAGGGTCCCAAAAGGCAGGTTGCCGGCAAGAAGAAGGCCAAGTAATCAGGGTGCATTGTGCATGATTGGGCATTTGCGCGCAGCGTAATACCCCATCTGCGAATTGTACCGTGATGCCGCGGACAGATGGCAGCAATGCCGTTTCCCCGTGAAAGGGGTTTCCCCCGCATGTGGGGGCGCTTCTTGTGATTCTGCTGGATCCGGGCCCAATATGGCCTGGGGAGGGTGAATCAGCGGCACCCGATGGCGGACTGATCCGCCGAGCATGATCGGTCAGAGCCGGTCATGAACGATCAACGAGTATTAGGAGGAGAAACTACATGGCAGCGAAGTCTTCGCCGAAGCTGAAAAGGACGACGCGCAAGCGCCGCGAGAAGAAACTCGTGGAGCGTGGCGCAGCGCATATCCGCTCTTCGTTCAACAACACGATCGTGACGATCACCGACACCGCGGGCAACGCGCTCAGCTGGGCATCCGCCGGCGGACTTGGATTCCGCGGCAGCAAGAAGTCCACGCCGTTCGCCGCACAGACCGCCGCCGAGACCGCCGCAAAGGCCGCCATGGAATATGGCCTGAAGTCGGTTGAGGTGTTTGTCAAGGGCCCTGGTTCCGGGCGCGAAGCGGCCATTCGTTCGCTTCAGGCCGCGGGTCTGGAAGTCACCATGATCAAGGACGTGACGCCCATCCCCCATAACGGATGCCGTCCGCCCAAGCGCAGAAGAGTGTAATGGAGGTAACAATTCATGGCTAGATATACCGGTTCGGTTTGCCGCCAATGCCGCCGCGAGGGTTGCAAGCTATTCCTGAAGGGCGATCGTTGCTACGGACCGAAATGCGCGGTTGGGCTTCGCCCGACGCAGCCTGGCGAGCATGGCCATGCCCGTCAGCGCAAGCAGTCTGAATATGGCATGCAGCTGCGCGAAAAGCAAAAGGCGAAGCGCGCATATGGCGTGCTCGAGACGCAGTTCCATCGTTATTTTGAGAAGGCCGAGCGCACAAGGGGCATCACGGGCGAAAACCTGCTGGTGCTGCTCGAGCGCCGTCTGGACAACGTTGTGTATCGACTGGGCTATGGCGTGAGCCGCCCGCAGTCGAGGCAGATGGTGCGCCATGGCCACATCTTGGTCAATGGCAAGAAGGTCAACATTCCTTCCTATCTGGTGGATGCAGGCGACGTGATTACCGTGCGCGCCAAGAGCGCCGAATCTGAGCACTTCAAGGCGCTCAGAGAGGGCAGCACCCGCACCATGCCCAAGTGGCTCACGTTGGATGCCGCAGAGCTGAAGGCGACTGTGAGCGCTATGCCGCAGCGTGAAGATATCGATTTGACGATTCAGGAGCACCTGATTGTCGAGCTGTACTCCCGCTAAAAAATGAGGTTCCGGCATGATGACACGGGATTTCATTGGGACTCCGCGCGAAAGAGGAGGGAATGCTGAATGATCGAAATCGAAAAACCCAGAATTGAGCGAGTGGAGATTGGCGAGAACAACCGATATGGTAAGTTTATCGTTGAGCCGCTAGAGCGCGGTTTTGGACAGACCTTGGGCAATTCGCTTCGTCGCGTGCTGATGAATTCGCTGCCTGGCGTGGCGGTCACCAGCGTGCGCATTGAGGGCGTGCAACACGAATTTTCTACTGTACCCGGCGTGAAGGAAGACGTTGCGGAGATCATCCTCAACCTGAAAAACCTGTCCGCCAAGATCTTCTCCGATCAGCCGAAGCTGGTCACCATCGATGCACATGGCGAGTGTGTGGTTACGGCCGCCGACATCGTGTGCGACGAGGAAGTGGAGATCATCAACCCCGAGCTGCACATCGCCACCTTGGCGGACGGCGCGCATCTGCAGATGCAGATCTCGCTCGACAAGGGTCGCGGCTATGTGTCGGCAGAGCGCAACAAGCAGATCATGGCAGAGCGCAACAAGGTCGGCGGCGTGGCGATTGGCGTGATCCCGATGGACTCCATCTATACGCCCATCCGCAAGGTGAGCTACGCAGTGGAGGACACCAGGCGCGGCCAGGTGACCGACTTTGATAAGCTGACGCTGGAAGTTTGGACCAATGGCAGCATCTTGCCCAAAGAGGCGCTTGCCTCCGCGGCGCAGATTTTGACCAACAACATGCGGCTGTTCATCGATCTGACTGTAAATGTGGTCAGGGTGGACTTCAATGAGCCTGAGGACAACACCAAAGAAAAGGTGCTGGAGATGACCATCGAGGAGCTGGATCTCTCCGTGCGCGCGTTCAATTGCTTGAAGCGTGCGGGCATCAACACCGTGGCCGAGCTGGTTCAGCGCAACCAGGAGGACATGATGAAGGTGAGAAACCTGGGCAAAAAGTCGCTTGAAGAAGTAGAGCAGAAACTCGTTGCGTTGGGCCTTGCGCTCAAGGCGAGCGACGAATGACAAGGAGGAACTGAACATGGCCCATCGCAAGCTGAACAGGCCGAGCGACCAAAGACAGGCGCTGCTGCGCAATCAGGTGACCAACCTGATCTGGCACGGCAAGATTGAAACCACGCTGGCGCGCGCGAAGGAAGTCAGCTCGATCGCCGAAAGGCTGATCACGCTGGCCGCCCGTGAGTGCGATAACACCATCGAGGTGCAGAAGGAAACCCTCAACGACAAGCAGCAGGCCGTGACCATTACGGTTGTGAATGACAAGCCCTCCAGGCTTCATGCGCGCCGCCAGATCATGAGCTATCTCTATGAGATCCCGCTGGTTCGTGAAGAGGACGAGACCCGCAAGGAGTACAACGCCCGCTCGCGCGAGAACAAGCATCCCGTCGTGGAGAAGATGTTCCGCGAAATCGGCCCCAAGTATAAGAAGAGGGCCGAGGAAAAGGGCACCGGCGGCGGATACACCCGCATCATCAAGAAGGGCCCGCGCCGTGGTGATTCCGCGGAGATGGTCATCTTGGAGCTGGTCTAATTCGCTCCTTTCAATCAAATCGAAAAGCACATTGCTATGATGGCAATGTGCTTTTTGCGTGTTGACAAAGATTGGTTCGATCGTCCAGCTGAACGACGAGCACCGCATCCTCCATGATCGACAGTTGGCCGGGGCTGTCATTCGCGGCCATGCCCGAATGGATAGCGATCGAATTGCCGGTCAGCTGCACATCATCGGGGTGGCAGCCGACCGATGGCCTTGGGATCTGTTATATATCGATCCACTGGGCATACAAGCAGATGAATTCACGGATACTTATGGTTTCGCCCGGCACATACGTGGTGCCGCTGCCATCAGGTGCCGTGTTCCATGCCTGGAAGAGTTGGTTCGTTCGCGATACATTGACCTGCTCCGGCGTTTTGATTGTATATAAATCTCCTGCGCTAAGGCATATGTCGGACAGCCCGCCGATATCGCCATTGGGCTCATATGTGATGCCATAGGTATCTGCTGGGCAATGGCAGCATGCCGGGCAACACCTGCAATGCTTCATTTTGATCGGCTCCTTTTGCGATGTTCATACAAGATCGCATACCATCCTATGCTTCGCGGGCTTTCATCGTGCTTCGGCGCCGTTTTGCGCAATTGACATGCAAAAAGCGCATCGCAATTGCTGCAATGCGCCCTTCGCTTATCTGTTGGACCCCCTTCAAGAGGACCCCGTAAAATGCATCAGCTGGGGGCGGTTCTCGCCCATGCGGCTTGGCCGCATTCTGATTGTTTGAAGAACTTAGGCCACAACAAAATCTTTGAGGTCGTTCTTCAGGTTCTCGTTCTCCACATCGGAGACCAGATCGATCGGTCTGCTCAGATCCATGGAGAAGATGCCCAGGATGGACTTTGCATCGACCACATAGCGGTTATGGACCAACGAAAGATCCTCGCCATACTGAGAGGTGATCTCGACGAACCTTTTAATTTCACCGGGATTCTTGAGTTTCAACGTGAGCTTCATGTTTATGCCCTCCTTTATTGGACTTTCTGCTCTGCCGGGCATTTCCTTCACCCGACGATATCATTATAAGCGATGAATGTTGCTTAGCAATGATGCCGTGGTTAGAAAGCAGACCATGTTCGGTTAAGGAATGGGGGAGAATTGATGTAGTTTCGAATATTTGGCGGCTTTGTATGCACGGATATGAAAACATAGCAATCATATGGTTTCAACACAGGAATTTCGCGTCATCTTGCTTGATTTTTGTATGCATATCGGGTAATATAAGGAAGCAAACAACGATAGATCGCGCACATGAGCGCATGGAGGATATAGAACGTGTCCAAGCTAAACCAACAAAACATCCGCAATTTCTGCATCATTGCGCACATCGATCACGGCAAATCCACGCTGGCCGATCGGCTGCTGGAGAAGACCGGGGTCATGCAGACGCGCGACATGCAGGAGCAGGTGCTCGACTCGATGGAACTCGAGCGCGAGCGCGGCATAACGATCAAGTCCAAGGCGGTGCGGCTTCCGTACACGTTTGAGGGCGTGGATTATGAGCTCAATCTGATCGACACCCCAGGTCATGTGGACTTCACCTATGAAGTCTCGCGTGCGCTGGCGGCGTGCGAGGGAGCGATCCTGGTGGTGGATGCCAGCCAGGGCATAGAGGCACAGACGCTGGCCAATGTGTATATGGCGCTGGAGCACAATCTTGAGATCCTGCCCGTCATCAACAAGATTGATCTGCCCAGCGCGCAGCCGGACGTGGTCAAGCATGAGATCGAGGACGAGATCGGGCTGGATACCGAGGGATGCCCGCTGGTCTCGGCCAAGCAGGGCATCGGCATCGAGCAGGTGCTCGAGCAGATCGTGCGCGTGGTGCCAGCACCCAAGGGTGATCCGGATGCACCACTCGCGGCCATGATCTTTGATAGCTACTATGACAATTATCGCGGCGCGATCAGCTCCGTGCGGGTCATGGAGGGCACCGTCAAGGTGGGCAACCGCATCCGCATGATGGCGAGCGGGCATGAGTTCGACGTGACCGAGCTGGGTGCGTTCCGCCCGGGCGGATACCTGCCGCAAAAGCAGCTGAGTGCGGGCGAGGTGGGATATATCGCCGCCTCCATCAAGGACATCGCGGACATCCATGTGGGCGATACCATCACACTGGCAGAGAACCCTGCCACCAAGCCGCTGCCCGGCTACAAACCGGTGCTGCCGATGGTGTATTGCGGCATCTATCCGGCGGACGGCGCCGACTATGAGGATCTGCGCGATGCGCTGGCCAAGCTGAAGCTGAACGACGCGGCGCTGGTGTATGAGCCGGAGACCTCCGTGGCGCTGGGCTACGGCTTCCGCTGCGGATTTTTGGGGCTGCTGCATATGGAGATCATCCAGGAGCGGCTGGAGCGCGAATTTGATCTGGATCTGGTGACCACCGCGCCCAGCGTTGTGTATAACGTCATCAAGACCAATGGCGAGCGCACCACCATCGACAACCCGACCAACCTGCCGCCCGTACAGGAGATCGCCTGGATGGAGGAGCCGTTTGTGTCCGCGCAGGTCATCACGCCGCAGGAATATGTGGGTGCGATCATGGAGCTGTGCCAGGACAAGCGCGGCATCTTCAAGGACATGAAATACATCGAGGGCAACCGCGTGCTGGTGAACTATCATCTGCCGCTGAACGAGGTGATCTTCGATTTCTTCGATCAGCTCAAGAGCCGCACGCGTGGCTATGCCTCGTTCGATTATGAGCTGAAGGATTACGAGCGCAGCGACCTTGTGAAGCTGGATATGCTGCTGAACGGGGACACCTGCGATGCGCTGTCGCTGATTGTGCATCGGGACAGGGCCTATGCGCGTGGACGCTCGATTGCGGAAAAATTGAAGGAAGCCATCCCGCGCCAGATGTTCGAGATCCCGATCCAGGCGGCCATCGGTGGCAAGGTGATCGCGCGAGAGACCGTGAAGGCCCTTCGCAAAGACGTGCTGGCAAAGTGCTACGGCGGCGACATCACCCGAAAGAAGAAGCTGCTGGAGAAGCAGAAAGAGGGCAAAAAGCGCATGCGTCAGGTGGGTACGGTGGAGGTGCCCAGCGAGGCGTTCATGGCAGTCTTGAAGATGGATTAGACAATATGCTCTCGGTCGATGAACCGGGAGCATCT
>JAJDGF010000023.1 GCA_030265545.1 Eubacteriales bacterium OttesenSCG-928-N13 | reverse complement strand
CATTCTGCGGGATGTTGTACAGGATGATATTGCCGGGCACATGCGAGGCGATGCGCTCATAATGGCAGACCAGCTCCGCCTGCGTTGTGAACGGCAGATAGTAGGGCGGCGTGATCACGAAATGATCCAGCCCTTGATCCAGCAGCGCATGGCAGGATTCAATCACGGCCTGCGAATTCTGCTCCAGCACACCCACCAGCAGCGGCAGGCGATTGAAGTTGATCTCACTGGCCATCTTGGCGATCATGACTCGCTGGCGCGGGGAGACCATGATCGCCACGATGATGGTGCTCTTCACCAACGTCTTAAAGCGCATGTTGGTGCGACTGACGCCAAACGCCAGCGTCACCCCCAGCAGCGTTCCGAATGTGCCGATCCCCAGCGCCACAATCAGCGTGTTCATCAGCGATTCACGGATGCCACTGCGCGAGAAATACTTGACGAAATTGCCCAGGCTGACGCCGCCCTCTTCCAGCGTGATGCTCTCCACGACCATATAACCGATCGGAACCAGCACCAGCATCATGATCAGCAGGCACACCAGCAGAAACAGCAGATAGCTGGGCTGGAATGTTCGTTTGCCATTGGTTTTCATTGCGAAACCTCCATCAATCCACCGCGTATTGCGCGATGACCGATTCCTTGAATGCCAGCCCCAGCCCCGGCTTTTGTCGAGCGTAGGCGAAGCCGCCCTCGGTGTGGATCGGATCCACGAAATATTGCTGGAACCAAGGGATGTATTCCACAAACAGCGAATTTTGCACGCAGCATTGCACCTCGGTGGTCATCTCCATCACGAAATGCGGGGACATGCGCATGCCATGGGCATCGGCCAGCGCCGCAATGCGCATCCATTCGGTGATGCCGCCCACACGGATCACGTCCGCCTGCATATAGCTCACCAATCGGCGGCGAATGTATTCGTCGCAATCGCGGATGCCAAAGAAGTTTTCCCCGGTGGCCAGCGGGATATCGATATGCTGGCTGATCTGCGCGTGCCCGTCCGTGTCGCGCAGCGGAATGGGCTCCTCGAGCCAAAAGATGTCATAGTCCTGAATCGCCTTGCCCAGCCGGATCGCGGTGGGCACATCCAGTATGGTGTTTGCGTCCACAAACAGCTTGGCCTCCGCGCCCAGTGCATCGCGCAGCATGGACAGCCGCTTTTGATCGATCTCAATGGGCGCCCTGCCCACCTGAATCTTGATGCCCAGCATGCCCTGATCCACCACCAACTCGCGTGCGCGGGCGACCATCTCCTCCATGGGCAGCCCGATCCAGCCCGCCACGCTGGCATACATCGGCACCTTATCGCGATACTGGCCGAGGATCTTGCCGATCGGCAGATGTACCGCCTGGCTGTAGATGTCCCACAGCGCCAAATCCATCGCAGCGGTGCCCAGCACCGTAATGCCGGCAAAACCGGCCTGCCGCAGTTCCCACAGCACATAGGCCACCATCGCCTTCACATCCATCGGGTCGCGTCCCACGATCAGCGCGCGAATGTCGGTATCCAGCAGCGTCTTGATCGCGGGCCCGCCAAAGCCGTCCGTGTAGGTGTAGCCATGGCCAGTGATGCCCTCGTCCGTCTGGATCTCCAGCAGGATGATCTCCATGAAGGCGCGCGATTTGGTCTTGTTCAGCAGTGCGCTCTCCACCGGCGTATGCAGCAGTCGGGTCTTGATATCGGTAATCTTCATGCGCGTATCTCCTCCTCAATCGCGGGTCAGGATGCAGGATTCGGGCGTAAATTTGCATGTCATGCGCTGCCCTTGCGCAAACCGAACCGGCGGCGTTGCCTGCATGCGATAGCTCACATCCAGCCCATCAAAGAGCAGGAAATAGTTGACGATGCTGCCCGTGAAGCTGACGCGCTCCACCTGCGCATCGAGGGAGTTGTATGTCTTGCTCTGATCCCATGCGTCGATCATCAGGTTCTCCGGGCGGATCAACAGCTTGCAGTGGTCGCCCACCTTCCATTGCTTGTCGTCCTTTGCGGCGATCAGCGTCTGGCCGTTGCCCAGCTTGACCAGCGTCTTGCTCTGTTCCACGGAAACAACTTGCGCATCCAGCTGGTTGATCAGCCCAATGAAATCGGCCACGAAGCTGGAATTGGGATTGGCATAGATCGATTCGGGCGCGCCCTGCTGTAGAATCTTGCCATCCCGCATGATCACGATCTCGTCCGAAACCGCCAGCGCTTCGTCCTGCGAATGCGTGACATACACCGCCGTGATCCCCAGCCGCTGCTGGAGGTTGCGGATCTCAAAGCGCATGTTCTCGCGCAGTTTGGCATCCAGATTGCATAGCGGCTCATCCAATAGCAAAATGGCGGGCTCATTCGCCAGCGCCCTCGCCAGCGCCACGCGCTGCTGCTGGCCGCCCGAAAGCTGCGTGGGGAAGCGCTCGGCATACTGCGAAAGCCCCACCAGATCCAGCGTCTCATTCACCTTTTTTTGCATATCGGATCGATTGATCTTCTTGAGCTTCAATCCGTATGCCACGTTGTCAAACACCGTCATATGCGGCCAGACCGCGTAGCTTTGAAACATCATGCCCATGTTGCGCTTTTCGGGCAGCGTGACGTGCTTCTTATCAGATAGCACCGCGCCATCCACCACGATCTCGCCCCCGTCGGGCGTTTCCAGTCCTGCGATCATGCGCAGGGTGGTGGTCTTGCCGCAGCCGCTGGGTCCCAGGAAGGAAAACAGCTTGCCCGGCGCGATCGAGAGATTGATATGATCCACCGCCGTGACGGCACCAAATTGCTTGACCAAATCGCGAAGTATCAGTTTATCGCCCATTCTTGACCCCCCCATTATAGGGCTGCACCGGCGCACCCATTCGCGTGCCGGTGCAGCGCAGGATATGGTATTGTTTCCAAGCCGCCGCGGCCTGGGGAAGTGGGTGCATCTGTTACATCAAGTTGCACTACATTCGTTTCGTAAAGTGTGAGAGGATGGCGAAACGCCTTCGTTCATGGTGCCAGATAAAAGGGACGGGATCAGCCCATGATCTCGATGAACTTCTCCTGCACCTCAGTCTTGTGATCGGTGACCCATTCCACATCGCGCGGGATCAGCTGGATATCGGACAGCAGCGTGCCATCGGCCAGCGCATAATCGGGCATGTCGGTGCGAACCGGGATCCAGCCCAGGTTCTCCGCCACCAGCTTCTGCCCCTCATCGGACATCAGGAAATTCATGAATAGCTCGGCATTCGCCTGGTTGGGGGAATCCTTGCGGATCACGCCCACATTGACCTCGGACGGCATGCCTTCCTCGGGATACACGATCGCGATCGGATCGCCTCGGCGAAGCGAGGTGCCCGCGGTCGCCATGACCTGCACGCCAACCGAACGCTCACCCATGGAGACCAGCTCGCCGATTGTGCCGTGGCTGGCGACATAGTTCACATTCTGCGCCTGCAGCTTGTCAAAGTAGCTCCAGCCATATTCCGCCTCATCCAGATGCTGTGTGATCATCCATATGAAGGTGTACACGGAGGAGGAGCTGGTCGGATCGGCCATGACCACCTTGCTGTCCCATTTGGGATCCAGCAGATCCTTAAAGCTGGTCGGCGCGTCCTCAGCGGTCACCTGGTTGGTGTTGTAGATGATGACATAGAAGCCGGTGCCCACGGGCATCATGACGCCATTGGGATCCAGCAGGCTGGACGCGATGGCATCGCTCGCCTCGGGCGTGAAGGGGGCGAAGCAGTCATGCTTGCTTTGAAGCGAGATGATTGGGCCGTTGCCCTGAATGGCCACGTCAAATTGCGGATTGCCCGAGCGCAGCTCCATCTCCATCGTGGCGGAAAGCTCCTCGTTCGCGGCGCGATAGCTCTTGATCTCGATTTCAGGATGCAGCGCGGAGAACGCATCCAGCACGGGGGTCATCTGCTCCAGCGTCGCGCCATAGTAGATGGTCAGCGCGGAGCTCTCGGCATTTGCGGTGACAAACACGCAGCTCAGCATCAGGCACAGAGAGAGTAACAGGCACAGTTTCTTCATGACAGGGTTCCTCCTTATTATTGTTGAGGTGTGTATCACACCGCACTCCCAATCAGATTCGCATGGCGCGCCTTGCAGCCACATGGATGCCATGCTGGTATTTCTTGTAAATTACTTAATACGTTTTAATGTAATGACATTATACAACATGAGTGATGCAATTGCAATACCCAAAAACAAAAAAAGAAAGAATTTCGAAAGAAATTCTTTCCTGACCGAAGACAAACTCGACTGGGAGGTATGGAGGGTGAGAACCCTCCATATTCAAACCGCAGCTGACGGCACGCACGTCAGCGAGGAGTGCACCATGTGTGCACTTCATTGCGGAATTTCTGGCCGTGAAGTATAGCTTCACAAGAAATTCTGCTCTCGTTTCCCATCTGAGGAGAAGGCCTCTGGGCTTCGACGAAGGCGTGTTGACACGAGTCGAAATGATCAGGAGGCTCTTTCGAACTGGCTATTGTACAGGTTCGCATAGAAGCCGTTCAATGCCAGCAGTTCCTTGTGCGTGCCCTGCTCCACGATGTCGCCGTTGTTCATACACAGGATCAGATCGGCGTCCCGAATCGTGGACAGCCGGTGCGCGATCACAAAGCTGGTGCGTCCCTTCATCAGGTTGTCCATGGCCTTTTGGATCATGATCTCGGTGCGCGTATCGACCGAGCTTGTGGCCTCGTCAAGAATCAGGATCTTGGGATCGGCCAAAATGGCGCGCGCGATGGTCAGCAGCTGGCGTTGCCCCTGGGACACGTTTGATGCATCCTCGTTGAGCACCATGTCATAGCCGTCCGGCTGGGTGCGCACGAAGTGATCCACCTGCGCGGCCTTGGCGGCGCGGCGCACGTCCGCCTCGCTGGCATCCAGCTTGCCATAGCGGATGTTGTCCGATATGGTGCCGTTGAACAGCCAGGTTTCCTGCAGTACCATGCCGAAATGACTGCGCAGCTCATCGCGTGTGAAATCGCGGATGTCATGCCCGTCCATCGTGATGCGTCCGTCCGTCACATCATAAAAGCGCATCAGCAGCTTCACGATCGTGGTCTTGCCCGCGCCGGTCGGGCCGACGATAGCCACCTTCTGCCCGGGCTGCACCAGCGCATTGAAATCGTTCACGATGATCTTCTCGGGCACATAGCCGAAGCTGACATGCTCGAACCCGATCTCGCCCTGCACCTCGTCCAGATGCACCGGGTTTTCTGTGTCGGGCACCTCGTCCGGCTGCCCCAAGAAATCAAACACGCGCTCGGCCGCCGCGGCCGTCTGCTGCAGCACGTTGCCCACGTTCGCCATCTGGCTGATCGGCTGGGTGAACTGACGCACATATTGGATGAACGCCTGGATGCCGCCAATGGTCATCTGGCCGGTGACCGCGAAATAGCCGCCCATGATGCAGATCGCCACATAGCCGATATTGCCCACAAAATTGGTGACTGGCATCATCATGCCGCTGAGAAAGCTGGCCTTCCAGGCGGAATTGTACAGCGTGTCGTTCTGTTTGTCGAAGGTCTCCACGGACTCCTGTTCGCCATTGAACGCCTTGACCACCACATGGCTTCCATACATCTCCTCGATGTGGCCATTCACATGCCCCAGATACTCCTGCTGCTGGCGGAAATACTTCTGCGATGCGCGGATGATGAAGCTGACGGCGATCGCGGACAGGGGCAGAATGCACAGTGCAATCAGCGTGAGCTGCCAGCTGATGGTAAGCATCATGACCATGATGCCGATTACGCTGGCGATGGACGTGACGATCTGGGTCAGGCTCTGGTTCAGGCTCTGACCGATGGTGTCCACGTCGTTGGTGATGCGCGAGAGCACCTCGCCATGCGTGGTGGTGTCATAGTAGCTCAGCGGCAGGCGGTGGATCTTCTCCTCGATCTGCTGCCGCAGCTGGTAGGTCATGCGGTTGGTGACACCCGACATGATAAATCCCTGCACATAGGACAGCGCTGCGCTCAGCAGATATAGCCCAACCAGCCACATCAATATCCGTCCGATCGCCGCGAAATCCACGCCGCCCGTGCCCGCGATCATGGCCATCACGCCCTGATACAACGTATCGGTCGCCTGCCCCAGCACGCTGGGCGTGTAGATGGTTGCCACCGTGGACGCAATCGCGAACGCCCACACGATCAGCACCTGCCATTTTTGCTTGCCCAGCTGCGCGATCAGCTTTTTCATCGTGCCCGAAAAATCCTTCGCCTTTTCGCCGGTACCGATGCCTCCCATCGGACCGCCGCCGCCCATTGGGCCTCGCTTGCGGGATGATTTCGTTCTTTTTTCACTCATGCCAATTCCTCCTCTGACAGCTGCGAGCTGGCGATCTCGCGATATTGGTCGCAGGTCTTGAGCAGCTCCTTGTGCGTGCCCTTGCCCACGATGTGCCCCTCATCCATGACGATGATCTGCTCGGCATTCAGGATCGTGGACACGCGCTGCGCCACGATGATGATGGTGGCATCCTTTGTGTGCTCGCGAAGCGCTTTTCTCAGCGTCACATCCGTTTTGAAGTCCAGCGCCGAGAAGCTGTCATCAAATACGAAGATCTCCGGGTCCTTGGCCAGCGCGCGCGCAATCGAAAGTCGCTGCTTCTGGCCGCCCGAAACATTGTCACCGCCCTGGGCGATGATATCGTCAAACCCATTCGGCTTCTGCTCGATGAAATCCAGCGCCTGCGCCACGCGTGCGGAGTCCTCCATCTGCTCCTCGCTGGCATCCGGGTTGCCATAGCATATGTTGGATGCGATGGTGCCCGAGAGCAGGATGCCCTTTTGGGGCACAAACCCGATCTTCTCGCGCAGGTCGTGCTGGGTCACATCTCGCACATCCACGCCATCCACCAGCACCTCGCCCTTGGTGGCATCAAAGAAGCGCACGATCATGTTGGCTGCGGTCGATTTGCCCGATCCGGTCGAGCCGATCAGCGCCGTGGTCTGGCCGGGCAACGCCGTGAAGGACATATCCGTCAGCGCGTATTCCTCTGCCCCCTCATATTTGAATGAAACATCGCGGAATTCCACCACGCCCTTCTTGCTGGGATCAAACGGCTTGGGCGACGGAGGATCCTGAATGGCGGGTATCGTCTCCAGCACATCCGCGATGCGGGTGGCCGAGACCTGCGCACGCGGCAGCATCACAAACATGATCGACATCATCACAAAGCTCATGATGATCTGGGTGGCATACTGCATGAATGCCATCATGTCGCCCACCTGGATGGTGGAAGCCGCCACCTGATGCGCGCCCACCCATACCGTCAGCAGCGACACACCCGACATGACGAGCGTCATCACCGGACCCATTAGCGCCATCACGCGGTTCACGAACAGGTTGACCTTGGTCAGGTCGGTGTTCACCTCGTCATAGCGCGCCTCCTCATGCTCTCTGGTACCGAACGCGCGGATGACCATCAGCCCACTCAGGTTCTCGCGGGAGACCAGATTCAGCTTGTCGAGCAGCTTTTGGATGCGGTTGAAGCGGGGCACCACGATCGAGAACAGCAACGCGATCAGCCCGAGCAGGGCGATGCCCGCCACCGCGATGATCCAGCTCATGGAGGGCGATTTTCCGACCGCCATGATGATGCCGCCCACGCACATGATCGGGGCATATAGGATGATGCGAATGCCCATCTGGAGCAGCGCCTGAATCTGCTGAATGTCATTGGTGGTGCGCGTGATCAATGAGGCTGCGCCGAACTTGTTTAGCTCAGCACTGGAGAAGCTCTCCACCTTGCTGAATACATCGCTTCGAAGCTTTCTGGCCACGCCCGCTGCGATGCGGGAGGACAG
Organism: Eubacteriales bacterium OttesenSCG-928-N13; assembly: GCA_030265545.1. Lineage (GTDB taxonomy): Bacteria > Bacillota > Clostridia > Christensenellales > Aristaeellaceae > JAJDGF01. The sequence goes on along the minus strand of JAJDGF010000023.1, from coordinate 13,391 downwards.
CAGCCCCACCAGCACCGTGGCGATGCCACCCAGCAGCGCAATCAGCAGCATCCTTAGCCCGATGTTGATGATATAGCCGCGCTGAATGCCTATGATGTCCAGATCCAGCTCACGATAATAGCTCTCCGTCATCGCCACGCCGTACTGCTTTTTCATGGTGGGAGCGATTTCGGCCACCTGCGCGCGCAGCGGCGCCAGCTGCTCGTCCGGCATGTCCTCGATCATCTGGGTGTAGGAATAGAACTTGGTGATATCCAGCGCCTCGTCGAGCGCCTGCTCCGCATCCTGCGATGCGCTGTTGCTCGCTGCACCCACGCCCTGCGGAATTTCGTTGTTGCCAGATGCCTGCACTGTTTCATGCGCTGGCTTTGCGCCACCCTGCGATTGCGAGGCCACGATGAGCATCGCAGCTGCATCCTCAAAGGCAGTGTTCAGCGCCGCTTGCTGCTCCGCATCCGGCTTGCCGAGCGCGAAGCTGGCCGCCTCGCCCTCGCCCTGCAGTTGATAGGATTGGTTCACCAAATCCCTCTGTTCATCGGTCATCACACTCTGGATGAAGGCCATGCCCTGCGAAGAGATCTGGATGGGCGCAGCGTTCTCGATGCCGTTTTGCTGGATGCCCACATTCACGATGTCCGACATATAATTCGGCAAATTCAAATCACACAGCGCCTGCACCATCAGCAGCACCAGCACCAACGCAACCGATACCAAAAACGGTCTCAAGTATTTCTTTAATCGAAGCAATCTGAGTCCTCCTCGCCTTGTGCGGCGCGCTCGCGCAGCATCTGTTCTATTGTCTCGGCCAATTTCTCCATCAGTTCCGCCAATTGGTTCGCTTCCTGTTTGCCGAACCGTTCCATGAGTTCTGCCATGGACAGATCCATCTGCTGCTGCATCGTCTCCAGCAGCACCTTGCCCTCGGGCGTGATGCTAACCACAGTTTTGCGCCTGTCATGCTCGGACATCTTGCGCTGCACCAGTCCGCGCTTCTCGAGCTGCGCCACGGTCTGTGAAACGGCCGAAAGTGTCATGTGGTCCCGATTGTGCAGGCTGGATATGGATACCTCCTCCGACTGGTTTTCAGACAATGCCTGAACCCGTTCCAGCACAAAAAACTCCCCCGGCGGCAGGTTCGCCTGCCGCCCGATCAATGCATGTATCTTCTTCATGCCATTCATTGCATGATAGATACGCTCCGTTTCCGTGGTCATAATCATTGCCTCCCAATCGATTTACGATGCGGTCAATTTCTCGCCACAATTGTTTAACTCCCTTAATAGTTAAGCGCTGTTGCATTATAGCACGCAATCGAATGGAACTGGTGGACAGCATCGGACAATTCCATTAAGAAAAAGAAAACAATGCCAAAATGGGTAGCCGCAACGGATGCGAGTTTGCATGAAATTTACACGTCGATAATTGACGAAACACAATCCACATTTTTGTGTCGAATTTGGAACGGATGCCCATATCGATGCGTCCAACATATGACAATAACGAACGCTTGGGGGAGAATACCATGAATCGACATCTCAAAACGATGCTGGCATTGGCGCTGGCGATTCTGATGACACTGGGCGCGGTGGGTCTGGCCGAGACCTTGCCCGAGGATGAGTATAGCGAATACGATGAGAATTATGACTCCACTGAAAACTATGATCATGATATCGGTTCTGATTATGAAGACATTCGCCAACTGAACACGATCGAGGTGTCGCTGCATGGCGATTTTGTGGCTGCGCGCAAGGTCGGGCAGGACGCTTGGCAGGACGTGGACACGGACGTGCTGGGCGTGGCGGAGCTTGGCGGGCTTCTATACTATGTGCATGGCACGGAAGAGGCCTATGAGCTCAGGCAGTTCGATTTTCTGGTGACGCCCGGCCAACAGGTCATGGCGCTGCCCGATCACTGCACCGGCGCGCTGTGCGAGCTGAATGGCGAATTGTATGTGATCGACGCAGACGGCAGCCTGTATCAGGTGCGCCCGGCGGATCGGCAGTATACGCTGCTTGAGACCAGCGACGCAATCAGCAATGCCGACATGCGTGCGGAGGATGGCGAGCTGGTGTTTTTCACCACGGATGAAGACGGCACCGAGCAGGTGCTCAGGCGCTATACCCCGAGCGCAAGCGCAGAGGCCCTCGATGATGTGGACGATGTGTACGAATCCGAGATTGAGCAGCCCATCGAGACGGCCGAGAAGGTGGCGGGTTCGTCCGGCTATGCGATGCTGGAGCGGGGCGACCGCGGCGAGCTGGTGCGCAAGCTGCAGCGGCGGCTGGCTGCGCTGAACTATCTGAGCGGATCGGTGGATGGCAGCTTCGGCGCGCAGACGGAGCGGGCGGTCGAGCTGTTCCAAAAGGCGATCGATTGGAGCCAGACGGGCGTTGCGACCGAGGCGATGCAAAAGCGACTGTTTGCCAGCGATGCACCCAAGCGCAAGGTGACCACCTATGTGGAGCTGGAGCATGGCGACACGGGCGAGCGCGTCAAGACCCTGCAGCGCAGGCTGAAGGCGCTCGGGTATTTTAACGGATCGATCGGCGGAAACTATCTGGATCTGACCGAAACCGCCGTCAAGAAATTCCAAAAGAAGATCGGCGTGAAGCAGACGGGCATCGCGACCGTGTCGCTGCAAAAGAAGCTGTTTGCGAAAAATGCACCCCATTACAACGATGGCTATGTGCAGCTGAAGCATGGCAGCACCGGCGAGCGCGTCAAGAAGCTTCAACGCAGGCTGAAGGAGCTGGGCTATTTCACGGGAGAGATCGGCGGGAACTATCTGGATCTGACCGAGTCGGCCGTCAAGAAATTCCAAAAGAAGACCGGCGCCACCCAAAACGGCATCGCATCCGTATCGCTGCAAAAAAAGATCTTCGCCAAGAACGCGCCCCATTACAACGATGGCTATGTGGAGCTGAAATATGGCAGCACCGGCGAGCGGGTCAAGAAGCTGCAGCGCAGGCTGAAGACATTGGGCTATTTCAAGGGTGACATCGGCGGCAACTACTTGGATCTGACCGAGTCGGCCGTCAAGAAATTCCAAAAGAAGATCGGCGTGAAGCAGACAGGCGTTGCGACGGTATCGCTGCAAAAGAAGATCTTCGCCAAGAACGCACCCCATAAATAGGCAACACCTAGAGAATGGTTGATGCTGACTCAATCGCGTCAGCACCAGCCATTTTTGCTTGTTACATGCACGGGAATATTGGCTTGCATCAGATAACTAAAATTTTCCAAAATGCAGCAATAACACTTGAAATTGTTATTGGTTTCCTCTATAATCGATATGATACATAGGTATCAATATAAAAGACATAAACTCACTCACCCCAGTAAGGTGAACGCAAAGGATGGAAACACATGCGAAAGATAATGAAAGCATATCGTTCCTTTGTTGAGCGCATCATGAACAAACTCAGCATGAGTATGCGCACACGCCTGATCATCATTTTTGTGGTGGTCAAGGTCATTCCGATTATCATTCTGACCATCATCGCATGGAATCAGATCATCATGCTGGGCGACACGCTCAGGGAGATCGCAGTCACCGACTCCTCCGCTGCACTCAACGCCAGCGCGGTGGAGAACATTGAGCGCATGACCACCGATACCGCACACGAGGTGGCCGAGTTCCTATATGACCGCGACGATGACATCCGCTATCTGGCCAGCATCGAGCCGACCGAGGACAACTACCGCCACTTTGCTGAGGCAAAGATCGGTCGCCTGGTGAAAAAGGGCACATGGGAACTGGCCGAGGACGGTCAATCCTGGGTGCGCACCGATGAACCGGCGCCCATCACAACGGGCGGCGAATCCACCAATGCGGAAAACAACGATCTGGATGGCTATCACTATCGTTATCCGGAGCAATTCGAATACTACGAAACGCCGCTATATGATCAGATCAGCTTTATTGGACTGAACGGCGTGGAGGAAGTCAAATACACCTCGCCCAACTCCGGCAAGATAAACCACCCCATGAACCCCGAGAAGCTGGATGTTTCCATCAAAGCCAACACCTACATCAAAGCCGAGACCTATTATGACAAGCTGAAGGATCTAAAGCCGGGCGACATCTATGTCTCCGACGTGATTGGCGCGTATGTTGGCTCCAACTACATCGGCATGTATGTGCCGGATGCCGTGCAAAAGGCAGCCAACGATCGCGGCTACGACATCCCCTATGAGCCTGAGAAGCAGTCCTACGCCGGGCAGGAGAACCCCAACGGTGAGCGCTTTGAGGGCATCGTGCGCTGGATCACCCCGGCGACCGACGAAAATGGGCAGATCACGGGCTATGTCAGCTTTGCGCTGAACCACGACCATATCATGGAATTTGTGGATCACAACACCCCGATGAACGAGCGCTATACCGAGATCCCGAGCGCGTATGAGGGCAACTATTCGTTCATCTGGGATTACAATTGCAGGAGCATCTGCCACCCGCGCCATAACTCCATCGTGGGCTATGATCCGGAGACAGGCGATCCTGAGATTCCTTGGCTGGAGACCTCCATCTATGAGGCGTGGCAGGAGAGCGGCGTGGTAAAATGGATGGATTTCGTGGCCGATTTGCCCACCTTCAATGAGCAGTCCCGAACCAAAAAGCCCGCGCCCATTTTGACGCAGCAGGGTCTGGTTGGCCTGGACGGGCGCTATTTGGACAACGCACCGCAGTGCACCGGCTGGATGGATCTGAGCAAGGAGGGTGGCTCCGGTTCGTTCTATATCCTGTGGAGCGGCCTGTACAAGCTGACCACCACGGCAGCCATCCCCTATTACACCGGACAATATGCGCCCTCCGAGGCGAACGATTTCTCCAAACGCGGCTTTGGTGTTGTGACCATCGGCGCGGGTCTGGATGACTTCACGCGTCCGGCGGAGGAAACCAGGCTCAAGCTGGATGGCGCGGTGGAGGAGAACCTGTCCGAGACATTCACCAAGCTGATCGCCATCACAGTGCTGATCGTGATCCTGCTGGTGCTGATCGCGATTTGGCTGGCATCCAGCATCACCGGCAACATCACCAACCTGATCAAGGGCATCTCGCGCTTCCGCGCGGGTGAACGCCAATTCCGCTTCAATTCGACCGCGAAGGACGAGTTCGGCACGCTGGCCGATTCATTCGATGACATGGCCGACAGCATCGTGGACAGCGTCAAGAACCCGCTCAGCATCACCGATATGAACGCCCGGATCATCTATATGAACCAGCAGGGGCTTGACTTCTGCGGCGTCAATGATCTGATAGATGTGGTGGGTCATCCGTATGGCGAGGTGAGCGTCTATACCACCAACTCGCAATACGATCCGATCGTCGCGCTGCACGAGGGCAAGGAAGCGGACATCATCTTCGTGGAGGAGAACCAGCGCTATGTGAAGGGCGTGGCGAGCTATCTACAGAACAAGGACGGCGAGAACATCGGCTATATCATCGTCAGCCAGGATGTGACGCAGATGGTGCTTGATCAGCTGGTGCTGGAGCGCGCCGTGAACGATGCCAACAACGCCAACCAGCACAAGGGCGAATTCCTGGCTCGCATGAGCCACGAAATCAGAACGCCCATGAACGCCATCATCGGGCTGACCAACATCGTGCAGCGCAAGCTGGGCTGCGATACGCCGGGCGATACCGAAGTGACCGAGGTGCGCGAGCACGTCAAGCAGATTGAGTCCTCCTCGCAGCATCTGCTGGGTCTGCTCAACGACATTCTGGATCTGAGCAAGATCGAGGCGGGCAAGATCGAATTGACCGATGAGGTGATGGAGCTGTCCAAGCTGGCAGATACCGTGAACACCATCATCCGCCCGCGCTGCCATGAGAAGAACATTGACTTTGTGACCCATATCAAACCCTTCAGCCCGTCCATCTTCATCGGGGACGCGCTCAGGCTGCGCCAGGTGCTGATCAACCTGCTGGGCAATGCCGTCAAGTTCACGCACGAGCTGGGCAAGGTGGAATTCTCCATCCGTTGCCTGGATCGCAAGGAAGGCAAATCGCTGATTGAGTTCTCCGTGCGCGATAACGGCATCGGCATCTCGCCCGAGATGCAGGCCACCATCTTCCAGCCATTTGAGCAGGCCAGCGGCAGCATCACGCGCCAGTATGGCGGCACCGGGTTGGGGCTGTCCATCAGCCGCCATATCGTGAACCTGTTCGGCGGGGATATCATGCTCAATAGCACGCCGGGCGAAGGGAGCGAGTTCCTGTTCGCCATTTGGCTGACAGAGTACAGCGATATCGTGCCCAAGGAGGCCTCCGCCAACGATGTGACCGGGATGTTCAAGGGCAAGCGCGCGCTGCTGGTGGACGATGTGGATATCAACCGCATGATTGTGAAATCCATGCTGGAGATCACCGATATGGACATCGACGAGGCGAACGACGGCCAGGTTGCAGTGGATATGTTCAAGGCCTCCGCCGTAGGCGGCTATGACATTATATTCATGGATATCCAGATGCCCAACGTGGACGGCTATCAGGCCTCCGACATGATCCGCGCACTGGATCGCGACGATGCCAGGACGGTGCCGATCATCGCACTGACCGCAAATGCGTTCAAGGAGGACATCGACAGGGCGATTGAACACGGCATGAACGCGCACATGACCAAACCTGTGGACATGGATAAACTCTCAGAGGTGCTGATCAAGTACATACCAAGCAGTTCTGAGAACAGCTAAATCACAACACGATCTTCGATTCCGAGAAACGAGTGTTCTCGGAATCGATTTTTGTTTGCCGACAATCCCAGCCCGGGAGGCGTGGAGCGCGTAAACCCTCCATATTCAAACCGCAGCCGGTGGCGTGTACGTCATGAGAGTTGCAAACCCAAGGGTTCGCAACTCTGCCTGTGTGCAGACCATCGATGGCTCAAATCTGAGATGAAGGTTACGGTCCCCATTGAGACCGTAAGTCTGCCTGTGGGCAGGCCATCACCGGCTCAAGTCTGGGATTTGAGGTGCGGTGCCTTGTGGCTAGGCGAGGCCGCGTTGGCGAAGCCAACACGCACTTCTTACCAGGTTAATTTAACGAATAATGAGTGCATTTCAATGTCATCTATGATACAATAAGCTGAGTGGATTCACAGGTTGTTTGTTCAGCTATGTGTATGACAATTTTTTAACTAAGGGAGGGTCCATCGTATGTCTGTTCTTGAAAACAAGGACATGCTCAACCAGCTTGACCAAGTGATCGCCAAGTACAAGGGACAAAAGGGCGCGGTCATGCAGTCGTTGCAGGATGCGCAGGAGATTTTCGGCCATGTGCCTAAAGATGTCCAGATCCACATCGCAGAGGGGTTGGGCGTGACGCTCAGTGAAGTGTATGGCGTTGCCACCTTCTATTCCCAGTTTGCGCTCGAGCCGCGTGGCCGCTTCATCGTGGGCGTGTGCATGGGCACCGCGTGCTATGTGCGCGGCGCGAAGAACGTGCTCGACAAGATGGTCGCGGCAACCGGCACGCCGGTGGGCAAGACCAGCGAAGACGGACGGTTCACCATCCGTGATACCCGCTGTCTTGGCGCGTGCGGCCTGGCGCCGGTCATCATGATCAATGATGACGTATATGGGCGTCTTGTGCCGGACGATGTGCCCGGTATTGTCGACAAATACAAAGAACTGTAATTTGATCGACTATGTTTGAACTATCGCTTCACATATTGGATCTGGTGCAGAATTCGATCACTGCGGGCGCCACGCTGGTCGTGATTGAGGTGATCTATGACACCGATCGCGATACGCTGACCATCACCATCAAGGATGATGGGAAGGGCATGGACGAGGCGCTGCTGGCGCGGGTGACCAGCCCGTTTGCGACCACGCGCACCACGCGCAAGGTCGGCTTGGGCATCCCGATGTTCAAGCAGTGTGCCGAGATGTGTGACGGCACCTTCACGATCGAGTCGAAATTGGGCGAGGGCACCTGCCTCACCGCCACATTCCGGCGCTCGCATCTGGATCTGCCGCCGCTGGGCGATCTGATTGACACCATGCGCAGCCTGATATTGGGCTCGCCGGACAAGCCGGATTTCCGGCTACTCTATCAGATCGACGAGAAGGAATTCTGCTTTGATACGCGCGAAATCCGCCAGGCGCTGGGGCCAGTGCCGCTCAATGAGCCGGCCGTCATGGAATGGATCCATGAGGCGCTCAAGGAGGGTTTCGATGAAGTGGAGTCAACACACAATGAGCAATCTGAATAGGAGGAAATCAATATGAAGTCGTTTGCAGAGCTTGAAGCAATTCGTCAAAAGACGTTGGATCAGGTCAACCTCAGAAGAGAGCATGAAGGCACCCGCGTCGTTGTGGGCATGGCCACCTGCGGCATCGCGGCGGGCGCGCGCCCGGTGATGCTGGCGTTCCTGGACGAGGTATCCAAGCGCGGACTGCTGGATGTGACGGTCGCGCAGACCGGCTGCATCGGCATGTGCCGACTGGAGCCCATGGTGGAGATCACCTTGCCCGGTCAGCCCAAGGTCACCTACGTGAAGGTCACCCCCGAGATGGTCAGCCGCATCGTGACAGAGCATGTGGTCAATGGCCGCGTGGTGGATGAATACACAATTGGCGCCGCGGACGCCGAAGATCAGAAGTAACAGTCAGGAGGTAGACAGGTATGGAGCTTTTTCGTTCCCATGTATTGATTTGTGCCGGCACCGGCTGTACATCCTCCGGTTCGGCTCAGCTGTACGATCGCTTTGAGGAGCTGCTCGCGCAGAACAACCTCGAAAAGGAAGTCAAGCTGGTCAAGACCGGCTGCTTCGGGCTGTGCGAAGCGGGCCCGATCGTGATCGTGTATCCGGAAGGCGCGTTCTATAGCCGCATCACCAAGGCCGATGTGGACACCATCGTGTCTGAGCATCTGGTCAAGGGGCGCGTGGTTGCCAAGCTGCTACACAAGGATTCCATCGAGGAAACCGGCAACATCCGCGCGCTGGACGATATCCAATTCTACAAGAAGCAAAAGCGCATCGCGCTGCGCAACTGCGGCGTGATCAACCCGGAGAACATCGATGAATACATCGCGTTTGACGGCTACAAGGCGCTGTGCAAGGTGCTGACCGAGATGAGCCGCGAGGAAGTCATCGACCAGATCAAAAAGTCCGGTCTGCGCGGTCGTGGCGGCGGCGGATTCTCCACCGGCATGAAGTGGCAGTTCACCTACAACACCCCGAATGAGAAAAAGTATGTTGCCTGCAACGCCGATGAAGGCGATCCGGGCGCGTTCATGGATCGTTCGGTGCTGGAAGGCGATCCGCACACCATCATCGAGGCCATGGCCATCGCGGGCTACGCGGTGGGCGCCGATCAGGGCTACATCTACGTGCGTGCGGAATATCCCATCGCCGTGAAGCGCCTTGAAATCGCCATCGAGCAGGCGCGTGAATACGGACTGCTGGGTGAGGGCATCTTTGGAACAGACTTCAAATTCGATCTGGACATTCGTCTGGGCGCCGGCGCGTTCGTGTGCGGCGAGGAGACGGCGCTGATCGCCTCCATCGAAGGTGAGCGCGGTGAGCCGCGTCCCCGTCCGCCGTTCCCGGCGGTCAAGGGCCTGTTCGGGAAACCCACCTTGCTCAACAACGTTGAAACCTACGCCAACGTGTGCCAGATCATTTTGAATGGCGCCGACTGGTTTGCCGATATGGGCACCGAGAAGAGCAAGGGCACCAAGGTGTTCGCGCTGGGCGGCAAGATCAACAACACCGGCCTGGTCGAAGTGCCGATGGGCACCTCGCTCAAGGAGATCATCTATGACATCGGCGGCGGCTGTCCCAATGGCAAGAAGTTCAAGGCCGTGCAGACCGGTGGCCCGTCGGGCGGATGTCTGCCGGACGAGCTGATCGATACCCCGGTCGACTATGACAACCTGATCGCAGCCGGCTCCATGATGGGCTCGGGCGGCATGATCGTCATGGACGAGGACAACTGCATGGTGGACATCGCGCGCTTCTTCCTCGACTTCACGGTCGATGAGAGCTGCGGCAAGTGCACCCCCTGCCGCGTCGGTACCCGCCGGATGCTGGAAATCCTGGATCGGATCACCGAGGGCAAGGGCAAGGATGGCGACATTGAGCGTCTGGAATCCTTGGCATACAACATCAAGAACACCGCGCTGTGCGGACTGGGGCAGACCGCCCCGAACCCCGTCATCAGCACGCTGAAGTATTTCCGTCATGAGTATGAAGCGCACATCTATGATCAGACCTGCCCGGCGGGCGTCTGCACCAACCTGCTTCAGTACTCCATCATCCCCGAGAAGTGCAAGGGCTGCACGCTTTGTACGCGCGTTTGCCCGGTGGGCGCGATCAGTGGCAACCTCAAGGAGCCCCACGTGATCGACAAGTCCAAGTGCATCAAGTGCGGCGCATGCATCGAAAAGTGCAAGTTCGGCGCCATCATCAAGAAGTAAGGAGGACAAACGCGATGAACAACATTACGCTGACAATTGATGGCGTTTCGGTATCTGTGCCCCAGGGTTCTACCGTGCTGGATGCGGCGAAATCGGCCGGCGTGCGGATTCCCACGCTGTGCTATTTGAGCGGCATCAATGAAATCGGCGCTTGTCGCATGTGCGTGGTGGACACCGGCGCCCGTGCGCTGCAGGCTTCCTGCGTGCTGCCCGCCGCCGAAGGCATGACGGTGAAAACCAACACGCCCGCCGTGCGCGAGGCGCGCCGCGTCAACTTGGAGCTGCTACTCAGCAACCATGACAAAAAGTGCCTGTCCTGTGTCAGGTCCACCAGCTGCGAGCTGCAGAACCTGTGCAACGAATACGGCGTTTCGGACGAGAACCGCTTTGAAGGCTCCGTCACCCCCACCCAGATCGATGAGGTCTCCCCCTCGATCGTGCGCAACAATGCCAAGTGCATCCTGTGCCGCCGCTGCGTTGCGGTGTGCGAGAAGATCCAGCATGTTGGCGTGATCGGTGCGGTGAACCGCGGCTTCAACACCGCCATCGAATCGCCGTTTGGCGAGGCGCTGAGCAATACCGCCTGCATCAACTGCGGGCAGTGCATCGCCGTGTGCCCCACCGGCGCATTGACCGAGAAGGACGACACCGACAAGGTGTGGGCCGCCCTGAATGACGAGACCAAGTATGTCGTGGTGCAGCCGGCGCCCGCCGTGCGCGCTGCGCTGGGCGAGGAATTCGGCATCCCCATGGGCACCTCCGTCACCGGCAAGATGGCCTGCTCGTTGCGCCGCCTCGGGTTCGACAAGGTGTTTGATGTGGACTTCGGCGCCGACCTCACCATCATGGAAGAGGCCACCGAGCTGATCGGCCGCGTGACCAAGGGCGGCGTGCTGCCCATGATCACCTCCTGCTCGCCCGGCTGGATCAAGTTCTGCGAGACCAATTATCCCGATTTCCTGCCCAACCTCTCCAGCTGCAAATCGCCGCACGAGATGGAAGGCGCGATGATCAAGACCTATTATGCCGAGAAGAACGGCATTGACCCCAAATCGATCGTGGTCGTTTCGGTCATGCCCTGCACCGCCAAGAAATTCGAAGCCGCGCGTCCCGAACTGGGCCACGATGGCATGGCGGATGTGGACGTGGTCATCACCACGCGCGAGCTGGCCAGGATGATCCGCCAGGCGGGCATCGATTTCGCCAGCCTGCCCGATGAGGACTTTGACAAGCTGCTGGGCGAATCCACCGGCGCCGGCGTCATCTTTGGCGCGACCGGCGGCGTGATGGAAGCCGCGCTGCGTACCGCCTATGAGACGATCACGGGCAAGACGCTGGACGCGGTGGAATTCAAGGCCGTCCGCGGCCTCGAAGGCATCAAGGAAGCCGAGCTGGATCTGGATGGGCTGAAGGTCAAGGTGGCCGTAGCGCATTCCACCGGCATGGCAGCGCATCTGCTCGATCAGATCCGCAGTGGCGAGAAGGAAGGCCTGACGTTCATCGAAGTGATGGCCTGTCCGGGCGGCTGCGTCAACGGTGGCGGCCAGCCGATCGTGTCTCCTGATGAGCGCGAGAAGCATGACCCGCGCACGCTGCGTGCTCAAGCCCTCTATCAAGAGGACAAGGGCAAGCTGCTGCGCAAGTCGCATGAGAACCCGGAAATCAAGCAGATCTATGCCGACTTCCTGGGTGAGCCCAATGGCCACAAGTCTCATGAGCTGCTGCACACCAGCTATCAGAAGAGAACCAAGTATTGATCGACAACCAAAAGGAGTCACCGCGAGGTGGCTCCTTTTCAGTATACTGCTTGTTGCATTATATGCCCATCTGGTGAGCGGCAGCCTCCCAGTATTTGTCCGGGATGATCTGATCCTTGTCGCACTGTCCCAGCTTTTGCGCCAGCTGGATGCATTCCTCGATGCGATTCTGGCCGGTAACAAGCGCATGACGCACCAGCGTGGCATACACACCCGCCATCTCGGGGAACTCGCTCTGATCTATGCGTGCCAGCTCGGCCGCGGCATCGTAGTCCACATTGAGCATGCGCGCTGCCCAGCGGCCCTGTTCGGCCTGAATCAGCGCGAACTGCGCGCGCACCGGGCTGAAGCGCGGAATGCCGATCGCACCCGGATTGAGCAGCTGCTTGCCACGCGATTCATAGCGGAACTGGATGTGGCTGTGCCCGACCAAAATGGTATCCTCATCGATGCTGCGCATGACGGCCTCGGTATGCTCGGTGCCCGGAAACAGCAGATCGGTCAGCTTGCTCGGACTGCCATGGCAGATCCGAAGCGGCGGGCAACCCTCGATCTCCACACGCTGCGTGATGGGCATGCTGGACAGAAATTCGATGTCCTGCTGCGTCATGTTCTGATAGCTGTAAAGCAGCGAGCCATACTGCGAGGAGGGGATCCATGCATCATTCGGGTTTTGATGGTGCTCCAGCAGCAGCTCCTCGCGGTTGCCGCGCACAAACCAGCAGGGGGATTGTTCCGCGCAGCTGCGAATGAGGCCAAGCACCTCGCTCGGTCCGGCGCCACCCGTCACCAGATCGCCCAAGAAGATATATCCCTCCACGCCCAAGTGCCGCGCATAGGCCAAGCAGGCTTGTACAGCCGTCAGGTTGCTGTGAATGTCGCTGAACACCGCAATTTTCATCAATATGTCCCTTCGCTTTCCGGAGCCATTCCCATGGGAAACTCATGTTCGATATGATATATGATAGACGCGTCGCGCGCACATGTCAACGCGCGATACGTAAAGAACGATTGAGTGTTTTGATATAGGGCGTTAATTCTTTCTGCAGATGTTGTTTATCTCCTGGTGTCCTGACAAGATTAGGACTTAGGATTCGGGGCGAGAGATTTTTTCGCCCATCAAGGAAACGAAGCGCAGAAATAGCAGGGCGTGGGTTGCGAGCCTCGCGGGTTCGCAAGTCTGCCATTGGCAGACCACCGACCGCTCAAAT
>JAJDGF010000022.1 GCA_030265545.1 Eubacteriales bacterium OttesenSCG-928-N13 | reverse complement strand
GGACGGCGGGGTCATGCCCGCGCGGCGGAGAGCTTCCCGCGCTTCGCGCTCCATGCGCTCACGCTCTGCACGCTCCACGCGCTCCCTGGCCTGCTTCTCCTCGGTCAGCTTCTTGGCCGCCTCGCGCGCAACGCGCTCGGCCTCCTCGGCATCGTGCACGATATCCTGCACGCTGTCCCCGTTCATCAGGCGCACGAACTCGGCCTCGTCCACCTTCTCCTTGGCCAGCAGCAGCTCGGCCAGCTCGTCCAGCAGCACGCGATTCTCAGTCAGAATCACATTCGCGCGCTCCTGCTGCTCCTCGATGATGCGCGAGACCTCGGCATCGATCTTCTTGTTCACCTCTTCGGAGAACGTGGATCTGCTCTGGCTGAAATCGCGCCCCAGGAACACCTCATGATCGCCGCCCAGGAAGATGGGTCCCAGCTCTTCCGACATACCATATTCGGTCACCATGCCGCGCGCGATCTGAGTCACCTGCTTGATGTCCGAGCTCGCGCCAGTGGACACATCGCCCAGCACCAACTGCTCAGCGCAACGACCACCGAGCCCGAAGCAGATGCGCTCCAGCAGGTCGGTCTTGCTGACGAAATTCGTCTCCTCGCCGGGCAGACCCAGCGTATAGCCGCCTGCGCCCTTGCCGCGCGGAATGATGGAGACTTCGTGCACCTTGCTGCGGCCACTGATGGCATTCATCACGATCGCATGCCCGGCTTCATGGTAGGCAACCAGCCGCTTATCAAGCGCGGTCACCTTATAGCTCTTCTTCTCCGGGCCCATCTGCACCTTGGTGATCGCCTCTTCAAGCGTCTCCATGGTGATCGAATGCATGCCCTTGCGCGCGGTCAAAATCGCGGCCTCATTGAGCACATTTTCGAGATCCGCACCCGTGAAGAAGGGGGTTTTCTTGGCCAGCACATTGAGCGAAACATCCGCATCCAGCGGCTTGCCACGCGCGTGCACCTTCATGATCTCCTCGCGCCCCTTGATGTCCGGATAGTTCACGGACACCTGGCGATCAAACCGGCCCGGCCTGAGCAGCGCGGGATCCAGAATGTCTGCGCGGTTGGTGGCCGCCATCACGATAACACCCTCGTTGTGAGAGAAACCGTCCATCTCCACCAGCAGCTGGTTGAGCGTCTGCTCGCGCTCATCATGGCCGCCGCCCATGCCCGCGCCACGCTGGCGACCGACGGCATCGATCTCATCGATGAACACGATGGAAGGCGCGGACTTCTTGGCCTGATCAAACAAATCGCGCACACGGCTGGCGCCCACGCCCACGAACATCTCCACGAAGTCCGAACCGGAGATCGTGAAGAACGGCACCGCCGCCTCCCCGCTGACCGCCTTCGCGAGCAGCGTTTTGCCCGTGCCAGGAGGGCCCACCAGCAGCACGCCCTTGGGAATGCGTGCGCCCAGATCGGTGAATTTCTTGGGATCCCTGAGGAATTCCACGATCTCTCGCAGCTCCTCTTTTTCTTCGTCTGCCCCCGCGACATCGGCGAAGGTGGTCTTCATCTTGCCCGGCTCGGTCAGCCTGGCCTTGCTGCGACCAAAGGACATCACGCCCTTGCCGCCGCCGCTTTGCTGGCGCATCAGGAAATACCACACGCCCATGAACAGCGCGATCATGATCAGCATCGGCAGCAGCTCAATCCACCAGGGGGTGGGAGCCGGCATCTGTTGCTGAACCGAGAACGCATAATCGGTGACGCTGACCTGATCCACCGGCACGTTCTTCATCTTGGCGTAGATCTTGTCCACGTCATCGTAGAAGCGGCTGGTGTTGGTGTTGGTGGTCAAGATATCATAGCGCGCGGGGAACTGTTCCTCCGGGATCGCGCTGTCCTTTTTGAGGGCGACTAGCGTATTGCCCGTCTGATCGTTGCCGGTAAAGCACACCTTGGTGATATCATTGGATTCAATGCGTGTCAGCAGCTGCGTATAATCCAGCTGCTCCACCTGATCGGTCTGCACGCCGCTGATCATGTTGACCGCGACCAAAACCACAACGATCAAGACCACGTACATCAATACGGGGCCTTGAAGGTGCTTCATAAATTTATTTTGATTCAAGACTCGGGTACCTCTCTTTGGACTTACTCTTGCCCGCTTGTCAGGCTACTTTATTATATCACTTTGAAAACTGCAATTCAAACCCACCTATCGGGCATTTGTGTAATACAATTGTAAACACTTATCCGGTTTCACGCATTATTGCTCCGGTTGTTCATAAATTTCAGGTTTCAGCACGCCAATATCGCACAAGTCGCGATATAGCTCCGCATAATCGAGACCATAGCCCACCACGAACTCATCCGGGATTTCAAACCCGCAATAATCCACATCGATGTGCGCGCGCCGCCTGGACGGCTTGTCCAGCATCACGCAAACGCTGATGGTCTGCGCGCCGCGACCGAGCAGGCTCTCCTTCAAGAACGAGAGCGACATGCCGCTGTCGATGATGTCCTCCACGATGATCACATGCTTTCCCGTGATATCATGATCAAGATCCTTCAGGATGCGCACCACGCCGGATGACTTGGTGGCCGATCCATAGCTGGAGATCGCCATGAAATCGATCTTCACCGGCAGATCAATCTGCCTCATCAGATCCGCGAAGAACACCACAGCGCCCTTCAGGATGCCGATTAGGACCACCTCTTGCCCCGCATAATCGCGGGTGATCTGCGCGCCCATCTCCGCCACGCGCTGCTGAATCTGATCCTTGGTAAACAGTATGCTCGCCAAATCCTTGTGCATCGAATGTATCCCCCTCAAACTCTTTTGCATGTTTCATTATATCAGCCGAATCCCGTCATAGATCAGCATGGTCGCCTCGCAATCGGGCGTGATCTTGGCCTGCTCCGCGATGCCGATCCCGGGGATCCATAGGATGCGATCTTTGATAGCCACCAGCGGCAGCCAGTCGCGCACGGGCTCGTCCACCTTCCGATCGATCAAAACGTCCGACAGCAGCCTGTCTCCCGGCGCACCCAGCATCTGGAAGCGGTCGCCCTCTCGCCTAGTTCGGATCACCGCACCTTGCAGCGCGGACTTGTTCAACGCATCGCGATAGGGGTCGTCCCGAATGGGCAAAGCGGGTGCGTCCTGCATGGAGAATGTGGCATAATCGCCCAGTTTGGCGCCGTCCTTTAGCTCACTTTGCATCGGTGGATTCGCCGCTTCATCCAGCAGATATATGCCCCGACCGCTGCATTTGGCCAACACGCCGCCCGCGATGGACAGCAATCCGTTCTGATCGAAATATAGCGCTGTAAGCCGCTCGATCTGATCGTAGCCAACGCCCGGATACAGCCCGTGCAGCGCCTGCGAAACCAGCGCGCGCTCGGCGCCTGCATCGGCCAGTCCCGCAGATCGATCTGATCCTGCGAGATCCGCGCGAAACGGCATAGCGCGTCCTCCACACCCGGATAGATCTCTTTGAGCAGCATATGCGATCAACCGCCCCATGGGCAGCTGCGCCATGTGCGATTCCAGCCAGTCCCACGCCAGCCGATCCAGCAGATCGATCTGATCCTGCGAGATCCGCGCGAAACGGCATAGCGCATCCTCCGCACCCGGATAGATCTGCTTGAGCAAGGGCATCGCGCTCAATCTGAGCTGATTTCGGGGCCCATTTGGCAGCAGGTTGGTGCCATCCAGCACATAGTTCTGATGGCGCTCCTCCAGATAATCAAGCAACTGTTGCTTGCTCGCGCCCAGCAGCGGACGAACCAGCGCACCTTGCCGCGCCCGCATGCCGCACGCACCGTCCGCACCCGCACCCCGAAGCAGGTGCATCAGCACGGTTTCCGCCTGATCATCTTTATGATGCGCCAGCGCGATGCAGTCCGCCCCGAGCCTCTGCATCTCCTCTTGCAAGAAGCGATGCCTGGCCTCGCGCGCCGCCTGCTCCAGCCCCATGCGCTGTGCGGCCGCCAGCTCGGGCACATCCTCATTGCCCACGCTGAGCGGTACCTGAAGTCGCTTGCACAAGTCCATCACAAAATGCATATCACGCAGCGATTCCTGCCCGCGAATGCCGTGTTCAAAGTGCGCGGCGCTCAGGCGAATCTCGCCCAATTGGCTGCGCTCATGCAGCAGGAGCAGCAGCGCGACCGAGTCCGCGCCGCCCGAAACGGCTGCCAGCACATGTGCCCCGGGCCGCCACAGCCGCGTCAACAAATCATCCAAATTTCCGCGTCCCCCGGCAAACATCATTCCATGATACATTGTACACGCAAATACCTTATAACGCAAGCCAAAATGCACCAAGCGCCCTCTTCGACGTGCAAGGCGCCGCCGCTCCAAATCCTGGGTAAGAAGCTCTGCGGTCTGCCCGCAGGCAGACCCCACTGGGAAGTATGGAGGGTCTCTCACCCTCCACACCTCCAACGTAGGACGATAGCAGGATCGCGTTCTGCGTGCTATTTTAAATAGAACCATTCGCGCAGCACGCGCTCCCAGCCAGTGCCATAATTCTGGCGTTCCACGCCCTCAGCCGCCACCACGGGGATCTTGCCCACCGAACGCCCGCCCCGCGTGACCAGCACTGAGCCCACCTGCTCACCCTCGGCGATCGGAGCGTGCATGGAGCTGGGCAGATCGGGCGTGAGCTGAATCTCCTGCTCATCCCCCTTTTGGATCAGCAGGCTCAAATCACCGCCCAGCAGCAGCTGGACGCTCTGCTTTGCGCCGCCCGTGACGGGCAGCTGCCCGCGCACCTTCGCGCCCTTCTCCGCCACGCGGAAGCTGCGATAGTTCGCAAACCCATAATCCAAAATCTGGCTCGCGATGCTGAACCGCTCCTTGCCCGAGTTCGCGCCCAGCACCACGGCGATCAGCCGCATATCACCCCGCTTGGCACTGGCCGACATGCAATAGCCCGCCTGGTTGGTGGATCCGGTCTTTATGCCGTCCGCGCCCTCATAGGTGCGGATCAGCCGATTCGTGTTGGTCAGCTGCGTCACGCGGCCATCCGGGTGCTGCACCTCGTCCATCCAAATGTGCGAATCCTCAAAGAACAGATCGTGCTTGATCAGCTCCATCGACATGATCGCCACATCCCGCGCCGTGGAATACGCGCCCTCGGCAGGCAATCCTGTGCTGTTCACGAAATTGGTATTTTGCATGCCCAGCTCCTTCGCGCGCTTGTTCATGCGCTCCACAAACAGCTGCTCCGAGCCAAACAGATGCTCACCCACCGCCACGGTGGCATCATTCGCGCTGCCCACCACCATGCTCTTGATCAGCACCGAAAGTGGCTGCACCTCGCCCACATCCAGCAGCACCTGCGAGCCGCCCATGCCGGCCGCCGCCTTTGATATGGTGATCTCATCGGTCAAGGACACGCGCTCCTGCTCCACCGCCTCGCACGCCAGCAAAATCCCCATGATCTTGGTCACGCTGGCGATCGGACGCGGTTCGTCCGCATTCATCGCGAAGATCACCTGCCCGCTCACCGGCTCCATCAATAGCGCGCTCTTGGCGGCGATTGGGATGGGCTGCCCCTCCTCCAATGGCGATGGCAGCGTTTCATTGGCCAGCGCAGTGGGCACGATCAACATAAACGCCAGCAACACCAAAAAGCCCTTCATCAGCGCGCACCGTTTCGTTCGCACACAAAAAACCTCCCCTCGGCATCTCTGTGCCCATCCGATCCGTGCGCATGGCATGGTTTTGGATTGGCTAGTACTAGAGTACCCGACGGGAGATTTGAATATGAGTGTGGCGGACAGGTTTTCTGCGCTTTATAGCTTGCTGACCAAATCGAGCATGAATTTGCCATAGCTTTCGCGCACGCGATTGGCGGTATCCAGCACCTCGGTATGGCTGAGCGGCTGATCCAGCACGCCTGCGGCCATGTTGGTCATGCAACTGAGCCCCAGCGTGGGCAAATTGGCATGGCGCGCCACGGTCGCCTCCGGCACGGTGGACATACCGATCGCATCCGCACCCATCGTGCGCAGCATGCGGATCTCGGCGGGCGTCTCATAGCAGGGGCCGGTCATCTGTGCATAGACGCCCTCTTGCAGCGTGAAGCCCTGCTGCTTCGCCACATCCCGCGCGCAATCCATCATGCGTGGATCATACACATGGCACATATCAAAGAACCGATCGCCCAGCCGCGCATCGTTCTCGCCGATCAGCGGGTTCTGGCAGGTGAAATTGATGTGATCGGTGATCAGCATCATGTCGCCCGGCTGATAGCCGGTGTTGATTGCGCCCGCTGCATTGGTCAAAATCAGCTGCTCGACGCCCAGCTGCTTGATCACGCGGATGGGCAAGGTGACCTGCTGCAATGTCAGCCCCTCATACAGATGATATCGCCCGGACATCACCATCACGGGCTTCCCTGCGATGCTGCCGAACACAAATTCCCCCGCATGCCCCACCACGCCCGATGCGCGCATGCCGGGCACCAGCTGATAGGGGATCTTGCTGGGGTTTTCGATCTGCTCAGTCAATAGATCCCAGCCGGAGCCCAGCACCAGCGCAATCTGCGGCTTGATGTCGATGCGGTCCTGGATGAAATCTGCCGCCGCCAGAATGGATTCGTAGTAGCGATTCACGTCCGTCATGAGTCGTCCCTCCTGCTTTCGTATCATTGCATAAAAAGCGCACCAAGAACAGTGCGCTTTGGATCCACCCCACATGCGTTACACCGCACAGCCTATCAGATCAAACCCCGCGACATGCGCGCTGGATTCGGATTTCCTGAAGCGATCGCGCAAGGAAATCAATTCATATGGTCAGCCTTGTGTCCAGAAACACGTGAGTGGTTTCATCCGACGTTTGAAACACGCCCCAATGCGGCTAGTCGATGATTTGCGAAAAGAACGAAGTGCCAGTCAGCTTTTCTTTGATGCCCAGCGCCTCCAAGATGGTGGCGCTCACATCCGCGAAGCTCTTGCGCTCGCCCAGATCCACGCCCTCCAATGCGCCCAGGCTATAGGCCAGCACAGGCACCTGCTCGCGCGTGTGGTCGGTGCCCCGATAGCCCGGATCGCAGCCATGGTCGGCGGTGATGATCAACATCGCGTCCTCGCCCAACAGCCGCATGATCTCCGGCAGACGCCTATCGAATGCCTCCAGCATGCGCGCATAGCCATCGGCATCGCGGCGATGCCCATACATCATGTCGCCATCCACCAGGTTCGCGAACACCAGCCCGCGCCAGCGATCCTGCTTGAGATAGTCCACCATCGCATCGATGCACGCCTCGTTGCCCGATGCATGGTTGGACTGGGTCAGCCCGCGATGATTGAAGATGTCCTCGATCTTGCCCACGCCGATCACGTCTTTGCCGGCGTCCTTGATCAGATCGAGCATGGTCTTGCCAGTCGGATCCAGCGAGAAATCGCGCCTGTTGCCGGTGCGCTCAAAAGAGCCCGGATTGCCGATGAACGGACGCGCAATCACGCGACCCACGCCATATTCACCCACCAGCATGCGCCGCGCCATGCGGCAGATATGCCACAGCTCAGCCGGGGGCACGATCGCCTCGTGTGCCGCGATCTGAAACACGCTGTCTGCCGACGTATATACGATCAGTTTGCCAGTGCGGATGTGCTCATCGCCCAGCCGCTCAATGATCTCGGTGCCGCTGGCGGCCACGTTGCCGATCACGCCCAGCCCCACTTCTTCCTCGAACCTGTCGATCAATTCCTGCGGGAACCCGTCCGGGAACACCGGGAACGCCGTAGGCACGGGAAGCCCCGCCATCTCCCAATGGCCTGTGGTGGTATCCTTTCCTGCGGAGGCCTCCGTCATGCGGCCATAGCAGCCCAGCGGATCCTCAATCGCCTCTGGCAGCCTGGCTGCGTTATATAACCCCAAATCGGTCAGATTGGGCAGGTCTGGATGCGCACCCATAATGCTCTTCAGGGTATTCGCGCCCTCATCCCCATAGGCCTTGGCATCGGGCGCATTGCCGATCCCCAGGCTGTCCAGCACGATCAGGCAAACTCGTTTCATCTTCATTGCTTTATCTCCTTCATGCGCAGCAGTTCCGCAACGCGTGCGATCATCTCGCCGCTGGTGGGCTTGCCGCGTCTGGCATCAATGGTATTTCCAAAGGCCCTATGCTGTGCCTCCAGTGCGCCGCTTGACCAAGCCGACTCCACCGCGCGCCGAATGCCGTGCTCGACCTTGTCCACGCTGACTTGAAAGCGCTCGGCCACCATGGTATACAGCCCGCCCTTGAGCTGCTTTAGCAGGCGATTGTCCTTGCAGGTGAGCCAGATGGCATAGCTCAGATAGCTCGTGCCCCTGTGCCGCACCGAAAACCCAAGTGTGCTCAATGCATCCTGCACGGCTTGCGTCCCAGCACCCCTTCGCTGCAGCCGATCGCTCGGGTGCAGATCCATGAGCAGCAGCGCCAGCCGATCCGGATCGGTCGGACGCTCCAGCACCGCATATGCGCTCACATCCAGCGCACGCCGTTCGAATTCCGGCATCGGCGTGGGCAGCGTAAGGATCACGGCGGGCATGGTGGGGATGGCGCTCTTGTGGATCTCACGGATCAGCGCGGGCGCATCCAGCGCAGGCAACACCAGGTCCATCAATAGCACGTCGATGACGCAATCCTGCACATGCGCGAGCGTCGTCAGTCCATCGCGCGCCTCAAACACCACATCGGCATCCAGATCCAGCAGCATTTGGCGCATGAGCGCAAGCTGCGTACTGTCCGCCATCGCCAACGCGGCGCGGCATTGCGTGGGTGTAATCATGCGAATCGCCCCCTGCATTCTGTAACGTTCGACATTTAGGGGGCGATTCCTGCCGCATCGCAAGAAATCAACATGGCTAAGAATTCGTAAATCCTGCACGAAATCGGTTCATCATAGTCCAATCCTTGCATCAAGCGGCATCACATTTCTCCAGCATCCATTCGGCATACAGCCCGTAGCCCTGCGTGGGATCGTTGATGAATACGTGCGTGACCGCGCCCACCAGCCGCCCATCCTGCAGGATCGGCGAGCCGCTCATGCCCTGCACGATGCCGCCCGTAGCGCTCAGCAGGCGCTCATCGGTGATCTTCACCACCATGCTGCGCGGGGTGGCGCTGTCCTGCTGATACAGCCGCACGATCTCGCAATCATACTCCTGCATGTCGCCACCCGATATCGTGGTGATCAGCTTGGCCGCGCCCGTCTTGACCTCGCTGCGCTGCATCAGCTTCACCCCGGCGGGATACAGTTCATTGAGCATCGGTTCATCGCTCGCGCCATACAGCCCGATCTCGGTGTTCAGATCCACACTACCGATCTGCTTCTCCTCATCAAAGAACTCGCCCATCAGCTCGCCCGGCTCGCCGCTCTCGCCGCGCAGCACATCCACGATATGGCTCTCGTAGATATAGCCCTCCTCGACGGGCAGAATGGTGCCCGTGTCCACATCGGTGATCGCATGACCGAGCGCCGCGAACATGCCACTATTCGGGTCATAAAAGGACAACGTGCCCACGCCCGCCGTGCTGTCCCTGACCCATGCGCCCAGCCGATAGCTGCCGTCGCGCGCATCCTTGATCGGGCGCACGGGCACCAGCTGCTCCTGCTCATCGCGCACGATGGTCAGCACCGCGCTGTCCTCGATCAATAAATCAGATAGCATCGAGGCATTCTCGCACACGTTGCCATTCACCCCCACGATCCTGTCCCCCGCGCGCAGCCCGGCCTGCCTGGCGGGGCTCTTTTGGTTGCCCACATCGCTGGTTCCGACCACCAGCGCACCACCCATCGCCAGCGCCACACCGATCGATTGACCGCCCGGCATCACGGTGCGCTCCGGCTGCACCGATACAGTGACCGTCTTGACCGGCACACCCAGCATGCTCAGCACCAGCTGCGCATCGCCGGGCGCCTCGCCGGTCAGCATATAGGAAGGATCCACATCCCCCAGCTGCTCGTCCATCCCGCTGAGTACGCACGCGTCGCTCTCCCGCAATTGCGCGCGGATCGAGGAGGGCATCTTCAGCTCCGCCGAATAGCCCTCGGTCAGCCGAATCGTGCTGGGCATCTTGGACAGGGTTTGCGATCCGGGCGACAGCCCGAGCGCCAGCACCAGCGCGGACAATAGGTAGCCGATCGCATGTTTTAGTTTGGTTTTCGTCATCATTTTTCCTTTCATTTCCCATCACCTCTATCAACGCATCCCGGCATAAAGTTTCCTCGAAGTGCGAACGCTATGCTGGTAATAAAATCGGCGCAATGCATGCCAATTGATGCCAAAACAAAAAAGGCACACTCCATCTAAGCGTGCCTGGGCAGTTGAGAAATTATGCAATTGTTTGATCGATCGATTACACTGCGTTTCGATTTGCAGTCGCTACGATATCTACCCCCGTGCCTGCAACATTCGCAAGCAGCACCTGTCCCAGCTTCACGGGTGCAATTGCCTTCGATGCACGAATGGCATGAAGCACCTCATCGATGCTCGATTTGGGCACCTGCCCCTTGGTCTTGACCGGGCACAGCGGCATCTGGCCGCCCATGACGCGGATGCTGGACGTGACCACGCGCTCCGGGTTGGTCAGCTCCTGCACCCCGTATTTCTGGCCGCGCGCGCAGGAATTGCCCTCCACGCGGATCTTGTCGCCGTCCTGCGTCACCATCAGTCTGCACCCCATCGGACACAGGATGCAGGTCATTTCCGTACTCTTCATATCATCAGCCCTCCGCCAACATCAGTTCCAAATCGCCCGTGACTTTGGATGCATCGATGGTGATCTTTTCCATCTCGCCGGGCGTCATGATCTGCTTTTTGCGATCGAGCAGCAGCTGATCCCCGCTGCGCAGCTGCACTCGCATGCCGCGATAGGCGTTGTCCACGCGGAAGTACAGATCCAGCTTGCCCTCACCGCCCGCATGCACCCGCTGCGGCACCGCATAGCGCACGCCGCGCCCGGTGCGCACCTGCGCGATGGGTCCGCTGAGCGCGCCCTGCTTCACATAGTCGGCCGCCGCACGCCCCGCGATCGTGGCCTCCTCGGACACGTTGTCCACCAGGTCATGCACATGCAGCACATTGCCGCACGCAAAGATGCCCTCAATGTCCGTCTCGCGCCGCTCATCCACCAGCGCGCCCGAGGTGATCGGAGAGATGGAAATGCCCGCGCCCTGGGTCAGTTCGTTCTCCGGGATCAGCCCAACCGACAGCAGCAGCGTATCGCATTCGATCATCTGCTCGCTGCCCGGGATGGGCTTTCTCGTCATGGGATCCACCTCGGCCACTGTCACGCCGCTCAGCCGCTCGCGCCCATGGATTTGGGTCACGGTGTGGTTGAACTTGAGCGGGATATTGTTATCTGTCAAACACTGCACGATATTGCGATTCAGCCCGCTCGAATAGGGCATCAGCTCGGCCACCAGCGCAACCGTCGCACCCGACCAGGTCATTCGCCTGGCCATGATCAGCCCGATATCGCCCGAGCCCAGCACCACCACGCGCCGTCCGGGCAGATAGCCCTCCATATTCACCAATCGCTGCGCGCACCCGGCGGTGAACACACCCGCAGGCCGTGCGCCCGGGATATTCAGCGCGCCGCGCGTGCGCTCGCGGCAGCCCATCGCCAGCACGACCGCGCCCGCCTCAATCTCAATCAGTCCATGTTCGCGGCTGACTGCGAGCACGCGCCTGTCTTTGCTCAGCTCCAGCACCATTGTATCGGTGAATACCTCGATACCGCTCCCATCCAGCTGTTCGATGAACCGCTCGGCATATTCGGGCCCGGTCAACTCTTCCTTAAAATAATGCAACCCGAACCCATTGTGGATGCACTGCTGCAGGATGCCGCCCAACGCCTGATCCCGCTCCAGGATCAGCACGCGCTGCTCGGGCGCACCCTTTTTGGCCTCAATTGCCGCCGCCAGCCCCGCCGGGCCGCCGCCGATGACCACCACATCATATTTCATCATTGCATCTCCTCCACCAGCCAAGAATCCCCGCCCGATTTGGTGATGTCCGGCAGCGTGAGATCAAGCTCTCTGGCCAATATCTCCATCACGCGCGGGCCGCAGAAGCCGCCCTGGCAGCGCCCCATCCCGGCGCGCGTGCGCCGCTTCACGCCGTCGAGGGATCTCGCCCCGCGATGGATGGCCTCCACAATCTCGGCCTCGGATATGGTCTCGCAACGGCAGATGATCCGCCCATACAGCGGGTTTTCCGCGATGGCCGCACGCCGCGCAGAAGCATTCATGTGACGGAATTCTCGGATGGCAGGGCGCTCCTTGATGGCATCTTGCCGCTCGGATACATCGATTCCCATGCGCTGCATGATCTGCTGCACCAGCTCCGCGATGGCGGGCGCGGAGGTCAGCCCGGGTGAGCAGATGCCCGCCGCCTGAATCAGCCGCGGCTCGATCGAGCTTTGACAGATGATAAAGTCGCCCGTGGAGGGCTGCGCGCGAACGCCCGCGAAGGACGTGATCACCGCGCGGAAGTTCAAATTCGGCACCGATTTCACCGACATGCGCGTCAGTTCTGCGATGCCCTCATCGGTCACCTCGGTATCCAGCTTATCCATCTGATCATGCGCGGTCGGCCCCACGAACAGATTGCCATCCACCGTGGGCGAGACCAAAATGCCTTTGCCCAGCTTGGACGGCGTTTGAAACACCACCGTCCAGGTATCGGTGGCAGTACGATCCATCAACATGTATTCGCCCTTGCGGGGTTTGATCGTGAAGCTGTCGTCACCCATCATGCGGCTCACCTCGTCCGCGAACACACCCGCCGCGTTCACCACATAGCGCGCGTTGATTGTATGCCCGCCCGCATGGATGACCAGCTGATCGTCCCGCCTATCGATCCCCGTCACGGGCGCATTCAGCACCCAATCCACGCCATTCGCGCGCGCGTTCTCGGCGCAGGCGATGGTCAACTGATAGGGGCAGGTGATGCCCGCCGTGGGCGCATGCAGCGCCAGCGTTACGTCCAGATTCAATGAGGGTTCAATTTCCCTCGCCTGCTCGCCCGAGATCAACGCCAGATCGGGCACGCCGTTTCGTTGCCCGCGCTCAAACAGATCCCGCAGCACCTGCTCGTCCTGTTCATCAAACCCAATGACCAGCGAGCCGCAGCGGGACAGCGGCACACCAAGCTCATCGCACCACTGGGTGAACATCTGGTTGCCGCGCACATTCAGTTCCGCCTCCAGCGAGCCATTCGGACAATCATAGCCCGCGTGAACGATGGCGCTGTTGGCGCGGGATGCACCCATCGCCACGTCCTCCTGCGCATCGATCAGCGCGATCTTCAGGCGCGTATGGGACAGCTGCCGCGCGATGGCCGCGCCGGTGATCCCCGCGCCGATGATCGCAATGTCGTAGATCCCCTGGTTGGGCGCGCATTCGCCCGCGATTGGTGTGTGCATGATGCCATCTCCTTATTCCACATAAAAAAAGCCGCAAGCAACATACGCCCAACTGCTGGGCGCGGGTTGCCACGGCTTCTCTCAATCTCTGGCCTGACGATTCATGATAGCATGCTTGCGCGAGATTTGTCAACACATGAATGCCGCACTTGACGTATTGCCCCATTGAGAGCTATACTAAAATGAGGATTTTTGTCGATCCCATGGGGTTTTTGGCGAATGCTTTGTTTCCGATCGATGATCGGTGAACCATAGGAGGATGCCCGAATGCTTCGATTGATCCATCGCGCGCAGGCAGAGGCGCGATTTGAGCGCCCGGATGGGATGCCTCGGCTGCTGCACGAGCTGCTCTGTGCGCGGGGCATTGACAGCTTGGACGCAGCCGAACAATTCCTGAATCCGTCCATCGATCAGCTGCATGATCCGCTGTTGCTGGGCGGCATGAATGATGCGCTCAGCCTGATCCATCGTGCGCGCAGCACGGGGGGCGTGGTGTGCGTGTTCGGGGATTATGACGTGGACGGCGTGTGCGCCACCGCGATCCTGGCGGTCACCCTTCGGCAGATGGGGATCGATGCGCGCAGCTATATCCCCTCCCGCCACGAGGAGGGATACGGGCTGTCGGATGCGGCGGTGGAGGAAATCGCGAACTGGGCGCAGCTGTTGATCACGGTGGATTGCGGGATCACGGCGCTCGATCAGGTGAGTTTGGCGCAGGCGCACGGCATGCAGGTGGTGGTGACCGATCATCATCAGCCGCCCGAGCAGCTGCCCGATTGCGCGGTGATCAATCCGCTGCTGGATGGCTATCCGTTCCCGTCCTTATGCGGCGCGGGTGTGGCCTGGAAGGTTGCGATGGCGCTCGATGAGCGGATTGCGATGGGATATATCGATCTGGCCGCGCTGGCCACGGTGGCCGATCTGGTGCCACTGACGCAGGAAAACCGTGTGATCGTTTCACTTGGCCTGCATGAAATGCGCAAGGCCCCCCGCCCGGGCGTGAAGGCGCTGATGGACATCGCGGGCGTGCAGCAGGACACAGTGGATGCCGGGCGAATCGCATATCAGATGGCGCCGCGGCTCAATGCGGGCGGACGGCTGGGCGATGCGCGCAGGTCGATGGATCTGCTGACGGCGAACGCCTTGGAGAAGGCCGTGCCGCTGGCCGAGGAGCTCGAACAGGAGAACACCGAGCGCCGCGCCGTCGAGCAGCAGATATTAGAAGAAGCCTTTGCACAGATGCAGGGGTTTGATTTCGCGAATCATCGCTCCATCGTGCTGCATGGTGCAAACTGGAATGTGGGCGTGATCGGGCTGGCCGCCAGCCGCTTGGTGGAGAAATATCACCTGCCCACCGTGATGCTGAGCGGGGAGGGCGAGACGCTGCACGGCTCCTGCCGCAGCGTGCCGGGCGTGGACATTCACGAGGCGTTGAGTGCGTGCGAATCGCTGCTGGTTCGTTTCGGCGGACACAAGCAGGCAGCCGGATTGACGATCGAATCATCGCAGCTGGATGCGTTCAGGACGGCGCTCGATCGGTTCATCACCCAGAGCGCCGATCCGATCTGCTTTGTGCCCGGCGAGGCCTATGATCTGGATGCGATGCTACAGGATGTGGACGAACACTTGGTGGAACTATTGCAGCGCCTGGAGCCATTCGGCATGGGCAATCCCGGGCCACTGCTGCTGAGCACGGCGAAGGTGGATCAGGTGCAGACCGTCGGCAAGCAGCATGATCATTTGCAGCTGCGGCTGAGCGATCAAAACGCGCAGCGGCGCGCGATCGGCTTTCGCATGGCTGCGAATGCGCCCGATGTGGGCGAGACGCGCCGCATACTGTATCGTCCCAAGCTGAACACCTGGAATGGCCATACCTCCGTGCAGTTGGAGCTGCGCGCGCTGATGCCGCCTGAGCATGAGCAAGCGCTGGCGCAGTTTGCCGCGCAATCGGACGCGCTGCTTCAATCGTTTTTAACACAGAGGCTATATAATAGAGCATACGCCCCAAATCTTGGGGAGACCATAGGAAATGGCGATGAACAATCCGCGCTCAACCGCATGATGCAAAGCCCGTGCGGCACGCTCCTGGTGTTCACCGATTATGACAGACTCGGCGCGTTCCTTCGCAATGCGCAGGCGGTCGGCGGAGCGGATCGATTCGATCTGATGATGGGCTGCTGGCCGAAGGGTGAGCTGCCCCAAAACGCGGTGTGCTATGCCCCGATCGGGCAGCTGCCCAAGGGATATTCGCAGCTATACTGCGCGGATGCGCCCTGCTCGCTGATCCCCGATCGCCCGCCAAATTGTCATCAGGGCAGCGGCGCGGCATGGACAAAGATGGTGCCCGATACAGATGCGCTCAGAACCTTGTATCGCATGCTGCGGGATCTGGCCAGCAGACCCAGCTACCTCAAGACCATCCAAGGACTGGTGCAATCCCTCGAGGCGGACGGGATGCTGCACGGCATCCAGATCGCCACCGGGCTCACGATTCTGCACGACCTGAAGCTGATCGAGCTATCGATCGACCCACCCGCCATGAACCTGCTGCCCATGCACAAGTGCGACCCGGCGGGCAGCCCGATCTATCAATACTTGCATTCGATCAAATAGACCGATAGATAAAGGAGGTGAAGCGCCATGAAGCATCCCAAGCTCGAACCGATCGAGCAGCAGGGCGACCCGCAGCTGCAGGCATTGCTGCAAAAGATCAGGCGCTATCACCCGGATGACGACCTAAATCTGGTGGAGCGCGCGTATCTGTACGCCCAAAACGCACACGCTGGGCAGAAGCGCAAAAACGGCAAGCCCTACTTCACCCACCCCTATCGCGTGGCCGACATTCTGGCGGAGATGATGCTGGATGCGACCACCATCGCGGCGGGACTATTGCACGACTGCGTGGAGGACGTGCCCGAAATCACCGTCGAGAAGGTCGATAAGGAGTTCGGCGCGGAGGTCGCGGCGCTGGTAGATGGCGTGACCAAGCTGAGCAAGCTCGATTTTACATCAAAAGAGGAGCAGCAGGCCGAATCGCTGCGCAAGATGTTTTTGGCCATGGCCAAGGACATTCGCGTGGTGCTGATCAAGCTGGCCGACCGGCTGCACAACATGCGCACGTTGAAATTCCAAAGCCCGGAGCGGCAGCTGCCCATCGCGCGGGAGACGCTCGATATCTACGCGCCGCTGGCGCATCGGATGGGTATCTCCACCATCAAATGGGAGCTGGAGGACACTGCACTGCGCTACATCGACCCGGAGGGTTACTACCATTTGGTGGAGCTGGTCGGGATGAAGCGCGAGGAGCGCGAGAAGTCCATCGTGAATGTGGTCAATGTGCTGGACAACGCACTCAAGGAGCAAGGGCTGATCGCCGAGATCGACGGCCGCCCCAAGCACTTTTATTCCATCTACAAAAAGATGAAGAACCAGGGCAAGAACTTTGACCAGATCTATGATCTGATTGCCATCCGCGTGATTGTGGATACGATCCCCGATTGCTATACCGCGCTGGGCGTGGTACACACGCTTTGGACGCAGGTGCCCAATCGGTTCAAGGACTATATCTCCATGCCCAAGGCCAACATGTATCAGTCGCTGCATACCACCGTGGTGGGCATGCGCGGGCTGTCGTTTGAGGTGCAGATCAGGACGCGGGAGATGCATCGCACCGCCGAATTCGGCATCGCGGCGCACTGGCGCTACAAAGAGGGCAAGCAGGCGGATACGCTCGACAACAAGCTATACTGGCTGCGCCAGATCCTCGACTGGCAAAACGAGACCCGCGACCCGGGCGAATTCATGGACGCACTGAAGATGGATCTGTTCAGCGATGAGGTGTTTGTGTTCACGCCCAAGGGAGACGTGATCAGCCTGCCCAAGGGCGCCACGCCGATAGATTTCGCCTATGCGATCCATACCGCCATCGGCAACAAATGCGTGGGCGCCAAGGTGGACGGGCGCATCGTGCCGCTCAATAGCGAGCTGCAATCGGGCGACTTTGTCGAGGTCATGACCAGTTCCTCCTCGCGCGGGCCTTCGCGCGATTGGCTGCAGGTGGTCAAGACATCCGAGGCGCGCAGCAAGATCCGCGCCTGGTTCAAGCACGAATTCAAGGACGAAAATCGAGAAACCGGCCGCGACCTGCTCGAAAAAGAGGCCAAGCGGCTGGGCTATTCCTGGAGCCAGCTACACAAACCCGAATATCTGGAGCCGGTGTATAAGCGCTACACGCTCAATTCGCTGGACGATCTATATATCACGGTGGGTTTTGGCGGCATCTCCGCCCCCCAGATATTGAACCGCCTGATCGAGGAATATAAAAAGGCGACCAAGCCCGAATCGCCCGAGATCAAGCCCGTATCCCAGGCCGAGGCCAACCGCATACGGGAAGATGCACTCAAAAAACAGGCCAAGCACAGCTCCCACGGCGTGGTCGTGGAGGGTGAAGGCGGCATGCTGGTGCGCTTTGCCAAGTGCTGCTCGCCGCTGCCGGGCGATGATATCGTGGGCTATATCACCCGCGGGCGCGGCGTGTCCGTGCACCGGAGCGACTGCGTGAACATGGCCGATTTCCGCCAGACGCCAGAGCGGCTGATCGATGTCAGCTGGGAGGGCAACACATCCACCGCATACAACGCCGACATCCAGATCGTGGGCTATGACCGCATGGGGCTGCTGGCCGATATATCCATGCTGTTCAACAAGATGGAGGTGTCCATCGTGGCGCTCAGCGCGCGCGTGGACAAGAACCATCACACCGTGATCAATGTCAGCCTGGGCATCCAAAATACCGAGCAGCTCGAGAAGATCATCAAGCAGCTGCTCAAGCGGCAGGACATCATCGAGGTGTTCAGAACCAGCACATAGCGCGAGAGGACGATCGTATGAGAGCAGTCATTCAACGGGTGTCTCGTGCATCGGTGGCGGTGGACGGTGCCATCGTGGGCGAGATACAAAAGGGCTATCTGGCGCTGGTCTGCGTGGAGGATGGAGACGAACAGGTCGATGCGCAATACATGATCGACAAGATCTCCGGGCTGCGCATCTTCGAGGATGCCGAAGGCAAGATGAACCTGTCCATTCAGGACGTGCAGGGTGCGGCGCTTATCGTGTCGCAGTTCACCTTGATGGGAGACGCGCGCAAAGGTCGTCGCCCCAGCTTCAGCCGCGCGGCGCGCCCGGATGTGGCGGTGCCGCTGCTCGATCGGGTGATCGATGGACTGAAAATGCTCGATATTCCCGTGCAAACCGGACAATTTCAGGCCGATATGCAGGTGTCGCTGATCAATGATGGCCCGGTCACGATCCTGCTGGATAGCAAGAAAGGATTCTAATTATGCTGCATGTCGAACGGCTGTTGGCCGGCCCCTATGGCGAGAATGCCTATCTGGCCTATCTGAGCGATCATTCGGATGCACTGATGGTGGATCCGGGCGGGCAGAGCGAGATGCTGCTGTCTGCCCTCCGAAAATCGGGCAAGCAGCTCAGCCATATTTTGCTGACGCACGGCCATTTTGATCACATTCTGGCCACCTATGACATCGCGCAGGCAACGGGCGCCAAGGTGGTCATCCACAAGCTGGATGCCCCGATGCTGATGGATCCCGCGCCGCTGAAGCTGCCCGAGGAGTATGCACCGCTGTTTCATCCGATGCAGCCGGATCTGGCGCTGGAAGAGGGGCCCATCACGCTATGCGGGATGGAGATCGAACTGATACACACTCCCGGCCATACGCCGGGCGGCGCGTGCTATTATATACCCGCGCATCGAGCGATCTTCACCGGGGACACGGTGTTCGCCGAGGGCTATGGGCGCACCGATTTTTCGGGCGGCAACATGCAGCAGATGCGGCAATCGCTGCTTCGGCTGTTTCAGCTGCCGAACGATGTGATCGCCCATCCGGGGCACGGGGACAGCGCATCCATGGCGCAGATTGTGAACTGGTTCCAATGAGCATTCAAACCAACACGCCCCAATTCATGAACGACCTGATGGATGTGGTGCGGCTGTTTTATCCATCGGGCGAGGAGCCGAATATCCTGCATGAACATGCATGCGAACAGGATCAATTCATCGAGCGTGCCTCGATGGATGGGCATGAACCTGTGATATATAAAGTGCCCGCCGTGCTGGGTGGGCTGGCCGAAAAGCGCATGATCAAGCGCGCCGCCAAGATCAGCATCTATGAGCTGCTCAAATCCTGTACCGACACGCATCCGCCCTGGGGCTCGCTCACGGGCATCCGCCCCACGCGCCTTTTCTATGAGGCGATCGATCAGGGCATGACCGAGCAGCAGGCGCAGCGCCACATGAGTGAGCGCTACGACGTGGACGAGGATCGCGCGCAGCTGTTGCGGGACATCTATCGGATGCAGCACGGGCTGATTGAACATGATTCGGATGAATTTGACCTCTACATCGGCATCCCGTTTTGTGTCACGCGATGCAGCTATTGCTCGTTCTTATCGGGCGAGATCGGGAACGGCAAGCTGGTACCCCCCTACATCGACGCGCTGCTGGCCGAGATGCGAGGTGCTGCCGCGCTGATGAACCGGCTGCACATGCGCCCGCGCGCCTGCTATATGGGCGGCGGCACACCCACCTCCCTGAGCGCATCGCAGCTGGACAAGGTGCTGGCCGAGGCAAAGCAGCTCTTCCCGAATGCGCGCGAATGGACGGTGGAGGCTGGTCGGCCGGACACCATCGATGCGGCCAAGCTGGATGTGATGCGAAGGCATGACATCAGCCGCATCTCGATCAACCCGCAGAGCTTCTCGGACGAGACGCTGGTGCGGATCGGTCGGGCACACACATCCGAGGACACCATCCGCGCATTCGAATTGGCACGCGCGCATGGGTTTGACAGCATCAACATGGATCTGATCTGCGCGCTGCCGGGCGAAACCCTCAGTGACTTCACCCGAACGCTCGCCCGCGCAATTGAGATGGACCCGGAGAGCATCACCGTGCACACTTTGGCGATCAAACATGGCAGCAAGCTGAGCGAATCCCGCTCCGCGCAGGTG
Organism: Eubacteriales bacterium OttesenSCG-928-N13; assembly: GCA_030265545.1. GTDB lineage: Bacteria > Bacillota > Clostridia > Christensenellales > Aristaeellaceae > JAJDGF01. Next base: position 1,526 of record JAJDGF010000022.1, on the reverse strand, counting down.
GATGCAGTATCCGCGCAATCCATGGTAGATCAGGCGCGCGCGCAACTGGGAGATCATGCATACCTCCCCTACTATCTGTATCGCCAGAAATACATGGCGGGCAACCTGGAGAACGTGGGCTATGCCAAGCGCGGCCATGCCTGCCTGTACAACATCGACATCATGGAGGAAACCGCACCGGTCCTCGCGCTGGGCGCAGGTGCGATCACCAAATGGCTGTTCCCGCGTGAGCGCCGCATTGAGCGCGCGCCCAATGTGAAGAACATCGAACAATACATTGCCCGCGTAGCGGAAATGGTAGAACGAAAACGAGCATTGATAATGGAGGAGAGATGACCATGAAGAAACTGTTTGCTTTGGTGCTGTGCCTGATGCTGATGATGGTGATGAGCAGCTGCTCATTGGCCGACAAGATCGATGGCGAGAGCAGCGTATCCGGCGAGGTGCCCAATCCGATCGTGACCATTCAGATGGACGACGGCGCGATCATCAAGCTGGAACTGTATCCCCAGGTTGCGCCCAACACCGTGGCCAATTTCGTGACGCTGGCTGAGTCCGGCTTCTATGATGGCACGATGTTTCATCGCGTGATCCCCGGATTCATGATCCAGGGCGGCGACCCGCTGGGCAACGGCACGGGCGGCCCAGACTATTCCATTCGGGGCGAGTTTTCGAGCAACGGCTTTGACAACACGCTCAAACACACACGCGGCGTGGTTTCTATGGCGCGTTCGAGGGACATGGACAGCGCAGGCAGCCAGTTCTTCATCATGCATGCCGATGCCAGCCATCTGGATGGCCAGTATGCCGCCTTTGGCGCAGTGATCGAGGGGATGGATGCGGTGGATGCCATCGCGAACATCAATCGAGATGCCAGCGACAAGCCGCTGATCACAAGCGGCTGCGTCATGGAAAAGGTGACCGTGGACACAAAGGGTTATCAATATACCGTCGTGAAGCAATAATATTGGGCACAATGGGTCATCAATACACCGTCGTGAAGCAATAATAATAAAAGGGGGCAATCATCATGAGCAACCCAATCGTGACCTTTACCATGGAGAATGGAGACGTATTCAAAGCTGAGCTGTATCCCGAAATCGCGCCCAACACCGTGGCCAACTTTGTGAACCTGGTCGAGCAGGGCTTCTATGACGGCTTGATCTTCCATCGCGTGATCCCCGGATTCATGATCCAGGGCGGCGACCCGACCGGCACCGGCATGGGCGGCCCCGGGCATCAGATCAAGGGCGAATTCCAGGCCAACGGCATCCCGAACCAGCTCAAGCATGCGCGCGGCGTGCTGAGCATGGCGCGCTCCGCGATGAAGGATTCGGCGGGCAGCCAGTTCTTCGTGATGCACGCCGATTCCCCCCACCTGGACGGCCAGTATGCCGCCTTTGGCAAGGTCATCTCCGGCATGGATGCGGTGGACAAGATTGCGAAGGCGCCCACCCGCAACGATTTCCCGCTGGATGAGCAGCGCATGAAGACCGTCACCGTGGACACCTTCGGCGAGAGCTATC
>JAJDGF010000021.1 GCA_030265545.1 Eubacteriales bacterium OttesenSCG-928-N13 | reverse complement strand
CAGCTCATACGCCGCGCACTTGAAATGGTTCAGCTGGATGTACAGGTTCTCCGGGTTGATCAGCGCCTGCTCGGCCGATTGGCCAAAGAAATAATCCGAGTTGTTGATGATATATTGATCGAGCGGGTTGCTGCTCGCAACCATCAACAGCAGCGAATCGGTATTGCGTCGCCCGGCGCGCCCGGCCTGCTGCCATGTGCTGGCGATCGTGCCCGGATAGCCGCACAGGATGCACACCTCCAGCTGCCCGATGTCGATCCCAAGCTCTAGCGCGTTGGTTGACACGACCGTCTGTATGTTGCCCGCGCGCAACTCGCGCTCAATCTCTCGCCTCAGCGAGGGCAGATAGCCGCCACGATAGCCGCGCACCTTGCCCGAATCGCCCAGCGGCTCGCGCACCAGATCCTTGAGCTGGCGCACCATCACCTCCACCTGAAGGCGAGATTTGGCGAACACGATCGTCTGGATCTGGTTTCGGAGGAAGTCGGCAGCGATATATTTCGTCTGTTGCAATGCGCTTTCGCGGATGCCCAATTGGCGATTGACCACGGGCGGATTGTACAAAATCACATGCTTGGTGCCGGTCGGCGCGCCGTTATCATCTACCAAGGTGACGGGCTTGCCGATCATGATGCTGGTCAGCTCCTGCGGGTTCTTGATGGTGGCAGAGCAGCAGATGAACTGCGGATTGCTGCCATAGAATGCGCAGATGCGCTTCAATCTGCGGATCACATTCGCAAGATTGCTACCGAACACCCCGCGATACGCGTGGATCTCATCGATCACCACATATTTCAGGTTCTCAAACAGCTTGACCCACTTGGTGTGATGCGGCAATATCCCGGCATGCAGCATATCCGGGTTGGTCACCACCACGTGCCCGGCGCTGCGGATCGCGGTGCGCGCAGGGGCGGGCGTGTCCCCGTCATAGGTGAACGCCTTGATGTCCGCGCCCAGCTGCTCAATCATGCCGTATAGCTCTGATACCTGATCGCTTGAGAGCGCCTTGGTCGGGAACAGATACAGTGCGCGTGCATCCGGATCCTTCAATATTTCTCCGATCACGGGCAGGTTATAGCACAGTGTTTTTCCTGATGCGGTGGGCGTGACGACCACGATGTCCTCGCCGCGCGACACAGCATCCAGCGCATGGCGCTGGTGCGTGTACAGCTGATGAATCCCGCGCTGATGAAGCACCTGCTTCATGCGTTCGTCCATGTCATCGGGGAACGGCAATAGCTGCGCAGGTCTGCCGGGCAGCTCGCGCCAGCAGGTCACATTGCTCATGAAGGACGCATCTTGTTTCAGCACGCCCAAGTATTGTGTGAGGTTCATTTGGCCTCCTTTTACAGTGGATGTTCCATCGCTTTGCCCGCTTGCAGCGAGCGCCCTATGTCAATCAATCGTTGGTTCTTTGAGCCACGGAAACGAAGCTCCAAGGTTCTATTGTTGATATCAAATCGTCCGTCAATCAGCACATCGCAAGCTTCCAGCAAGGAACGCACGGCGGGATCCTGCATCCCCATCAGTTCCTCGAATGTGAAGCCCGAATAGATCCACACATTCAGCCCCAATGCATGTGCTCCCTCTGCCAGCACGCGGGATGCTTCCGGCTGCAAGAACGGCTCGCCGCCCGATAGCGTCAATCCATCCAGCAACGGATTGTCCCTCATCTCGGCGATCATCGCATCGGTATCGGCCTCTTTGCCCCCCTTCGGGTCATGCGTCTGTGGATTGTGACAGCCCGCGCAATCATGCATACAGCCCTGCGTGAACACCGTATATCGAAACCCGGGGCCGTCCACGATCGAATCATTCACCGTGCCCGCAATGCAAATGCGCATGTCGAAACCACCTTATCATCTTAATGCAGAACGCAAAGGGGCGCCGGAACGCCCGGAGCCCCTTCAATCAAATCGAATTACAGCTGGTGCTTGACGCGCTCGCTCTCTTCTTTTCGTTTGGCGTTGTTGAACCGATCCAGTGTGCCCACCAGATAGCCCGTGATGCGGCGAATGCGATCAAAATGCGCATCCCCCTCCTCGCGTCCGCAGCTGGGGCACGTGTCGCCGATCACGCCGTTATAACCGCAGATCGGATCGCGATCCACCGGGTGGTTGATCGAGCCATAGCCGATCCCGACTTCCTTCATCAGGCGCACGATCTTCTCGAACGCTTCGAGGTTCTGCGTGGTGTCGCCGTCCAGCTCCACATAGGAGATGTGACCGGCGTTGGTCAGCGCATGATAGGGCGCCTCAACCCGGATCTTCTTCATGGCATTGATCGGATAATACACCGGCACATGGAAGCTGTTGGTGTAATAATCGTGATCGGTGATGCCTTCCATGCTGCCATAGCGCTCACGATCCATGCGCACAAAGCGGCCGGACAGTCCCTCAGCGGGCGTGGCGATCAGGGTAACATTCATGCCGGTCTTATCGCTGGCCTCATCCAGGCGAGCGCGCATGTGCGTGATGATTTCAACGCCTAAATTTTGAGACAGCTCATTTTCGCCGTGATGCGAGCCGGTGAGCGATTTGAGCGTCTCGGCAAGGCCAATGAACCCGACAGACAGCGTGCCGTGCTTGAGCACCTCGCGCACCTCGTCGTCCCAATCGAGCTTCTCGCTGTCAATCCAAACGCCCTGCCCCATCAGGAAGGGATAGTTGTAGACGTGCTTGGCGGCCTGAATTTCGAACCGCTCAAACAGCTGATCCACCACCAGATCGATCTTTCGATCTAGCTCCGCGAAGAATTGCTCCACGTTGTGGTTGGCCTTGATCGCGATGCGCGGCAGGTTGATCGAAGTGAAGCTCAAGTTGCCGCGGCCATTTGAAATCTCCTGTGTGCGGTCATGCACATTGCCGATGACGCGCGTGCGGCAACCCATGTAGGCGATCTCGGTCTCCGGCTGGCCGGGCTTGTAATATTGCAGATTGTAGGGCGCGTCCTGGAACGAGAAGTTCGGGAACAGCCGCTTCGCACTGACCTGAATGGCCAGCTTGAACAGGTCATAGTTTGGCTCGCCCGGATTGAAATTGATGCCATCCTTCACGCGGAAGATCTGGATCGGGAAGATCGGGGTCTCCCCGCCGCCGAGACCCGCCTCGGTGGACAGCAGCAGATTGCGCATCACCATGCGTCCCTCGGGCGATACGTCCATGCCATAGTTGATGGAGCTGAACGGCACCTGCGCACCCGCGCGGGAGTTCATGGTATTCAGGTTGTGAATCAGCGCTTCCATCGCCTGATAGGTGGCGCGGTCGGTCTCCTGCGTCGCCTTTTCGTGCGCAAATACCTGTACGCGATTGATTTCTTCCTTGGACAGCCCGGCCTGCGCCAGCTGCTCGGCCTCGGCCTTCATAAAGGCCTTATCCTGCACCAACATGGGCGTGAGCCCCTTCTCTTTGAGCTGCTTTATGTAGGCGTGAACCAGCTCCATGGGCTCGCTCAGATCAGAGGTCAGCTCCAGCGCGCGCACCATGTTGTCGCGGTAGCGCTTGATGAACGTCTTCTTCACGCCGATGGCCATCGCATAATCAAAATTGACGACAGACTGACCGCCGTGTTGGTCGTTCTGGTTGGCCTGAATCGCGATGCAAGCCAGCGCGGAATAGCTGGCGATGTCCGCTGGCTCACGCAGCACGCCGTGCCCGGTAGAAAAGCCGTCCTTGAACAGTTTGATCAGGTCGATCTGGCAGCAGGTGGTGGTCAGCGTGAGAAAATCCATGTCATGGATGTGGATGTCGCCCTGATTGTGCGCTTCTGCATGCTCCGGCTTGAGCACAAACATGGTATTGAACTGCTTTGCGCCCTCCGTGCCGTATTTGAGCATCGCACCCATCGCAGTATCGCCGTTGATGTTGGCGTTTTCGCGCTTGATGTCCGATTCTCCGGCCGGTTTGAAGGTGATATCTTCGTAAATCTGCATCAGTCGGGTGTTCATTTCGCGGGCGCGGCTGCGCTCTGCACGATACAAGATATAGCTCTTTGCGGTGCGCACAAAGCCGTTTTCGATCAGCACGCGTTCCACCACATCCTGGATCTCTTCGACGGTGGGCGCAACGGGCGCTTCGCTCGATTGAAGCGATGAAATGACCTGCTCAGTCAGTGCTTTGGCCGTCTCCTCGGTCTTGGCGCTGCCCGAAGCTTTGAATGCTTTCATGATCGCTTCAGTGATTTTTTCTGGCGCGAATGCCACCTCACGGCCGTCTCTTTTGGTGATGGTACTGATCATTTGAACACCCTCCGACATATTATTGACGCAATGCAAATGGACGTGTCGATAGCCTGCGATTCGCAGGCCGTATACACATTATATAGTGGTCAGAATATGATGTCAACCCCACAATTAGTAATTCAAACACATCTTGAACGATTTTACATAGCGTTCGGAAAATGGCTTGTCAGCGTCGTTCGAATCTGTTATGATGGGTCTAATGAATGGAGGTACACATGCCATGCAAACAAAAGGAGAAGCGCGTTTTATCGCAATGAGCGATCATGGATTGAACGTGTGCGCGGCATCTGCGCGCATATCCACCACCGATGGAACGGCGCTAGAGATATTTGGGAAGGGCGATGGCGGCGAGCGCGATCTGAAGCTAATCCGCAAGGTCCTTGGCTCCGGGCACAAGTCGCTGCTGGAGCATCACGTGTTTTCGCTGGCGCTTGAAAATGTATCAGTGCTGGTGGAACAATTTCTGATTGAGTTTCGGCTGGCTTCCTTCACGGTCAAGTCCAGGCGATATGTGAACTTCTCTGGCGCAGGATTCTATGTGCCGGATTCGCTTTCGGGCGATGCGCGCGAGAAATATGTGGCCGGGATGACCGATCGATTCAGTGATTATAATCAGCTTATGGCGCTCGATATCCCGAAGGAGGATGCACGGTTTGTGCTGCCCTACTGCTTTTTGAGCAATTTCTATCTCACATGCAATGCGCGCGAGCTGATCCACATCATCTGTTCGATGATCTATGGCCGCGGCAGCATGTTTGCGGAACTGGTCATGCTGGGTGAACAGCTGCTTTCGCAGTTTGAGGCCGTCTATCCGGGCGTGATTGAATCGGAGAAGGCGCATTACGAGCGCTGCGCTGTGGCGCCTTTCGAGGGCGAATTCCATGCCGCAAGTGCGGTAGTTCCGTCGATCAAGCTGCTGAGCGCCCCAGCCGACCCAGAGAGCCTGCTCCAGGGCGCGCTGCAGTTCACGGGTCGCTTCCCCGATCTCACGCTGAAACAGGCCGCTCAGGCGCTTGTGCGCGATGCACGTCCGAGGGAGCTGGAGTGTCTGAGCTTCACCTATCTGGTGAAGGACGTGTCGCTCGCCAGCGTCACGCACTATACCCGACATCGCATGCAGTCGCCGTTGATTAAGCAGGTGATCGCGGCGGTGCATCGCGGCGCCTACATCGTGCCCGATACCATCGCGGCCAATGAACAGGCGATTCGGATTTACCAAAATGCGTTTGAACGCAATCATCAGGTGCTCATGGAGATGATGGATATGGGCATGTCCTACGAAAATGCATCCTATTTCGCGCTGGCTGGCAACGTAATTGATATGATGATCACGATGAACGCACGCGAGCTGCTGCATTTCCTAAAACTCAGAACCTGCACCCGCGCGCAGTGGGAGATCCAAAAGCTGAGCGTGAGTTTGCTCGAGCAGCTGCGGACATGCTCCCACACGATCTTTGACAGCTTCGGCCCCAGCTGCGCGGTGGAGCTGCGCTGCCCCGAGGGACGCATGAGCTGCGGCAAACCACAATTCCCGAAGGATGTGGATGCATGAACAAACCGAGAATTGGCTTCATCCCGTCCAGCGAGGAACGGGACATCACAAAGCCCACCCCCTCACCCCACTGCCTGGAGGCCATTCGGCGGGCGGGCGGGGATGTTGTGATGATCGATTATCAATCGCCAAGCGAAGAACAGATAAAGCGGATGGATCGCATCGATGGGCTGTTTTTGCAGGGCGGCGGCGACATGGATCCGAGTCGTTTCGGTGAACCACGCCATCCCAAATGCGGGCCGACCTTTCCCGAGAGAGATGCGCTGGAATTGATGCTGATCAAACAAGCGATGGATCGAGATATGCCACTGATGGCGATATGTCGCGGCGCGCAGGTGCTCAATGTGGCACTGGGCGGCACGCTGTATCAGGACTTGCCGGATGAGCTGGGGCTTCATCACGATCTGGGCGTTACTGCATCGGGTGAACACATCGTGCAGATCGAACCGGGCAGCCTGGTGCATCAGATCACGCAAACCCAGAGCCTGCCCACCAACAGCACGCACCATCAGAGCGTCAAGCGTTTGGGAGATGGTCTGGCCATCACCGCGCGCCATCCGGATGGCGTGATCGAGGCGATCGAGCGTCCGGCCTCCCGATTCCTGCTGGCGCTGCAATGGCATCCCGAGCATACCATTGACATCGACGATGCATCCATTCGATTTTTTGAGGCATTCATTGGTGCCTGTCAAACACATTGAGGAGGACGAACCCATGGCAGCAGATCTATTGGTCAAACTGTATGAGATCCAGGAGAACTATGCCCTACTCGATCGACTCAACAAGCAGGGCATTACCATCCGCCGCGCGCTCCCAGCCGACATGCATCGACTGCGAGAGTTCGCGATTCTACACTTCAGTGAAGGCTGGGCGGATGAATGCATCGTGTCCGTGGCACACAGCGGTTGCTTCATCGCCGTGCTGGATAAGCAGATCGTGGGCTTTGCTTGTACGGAGGCCATGCCAGATTATTTCGGTCCCACCGGCGTGCTGGAAACGATGCGCGGCAAGGGCATTGGCAATGCGCTGCTGCTTCGCTGCCTCGTCTCCATGCGGGAGCGCGGCTATGCCTATGCCATCATCGGCTATGTGGATGAGGCGATGGAGTTCTATAAAAAGACGATCGGTGCGATCGAGATCCCCGATTCGATCCCGGGACACTTCGGGAATCTGATCAGTTTCGACTGATCTCCGCATACGCAAGAAAAACGAGCTTGAAACATGACGTTTCAAGCTCGTTTTTAGGCTATGTGTGCTATATTGCTCCGATTCGCTGTTGCCATATCCCGACGCTGATACCGCCGATCAGGGCAGCAATGAGCATCCTCCAATGCATGCGAACCGCATATATGATGGCTGCTGCGACGGAACTTCCGTCCTTGCGCGAGAAAGTCAATGCGGCTGTGCCAATCGTCGCGACCAGCACGCAGGCAATGCACCCGAGCGTTATATACAATATGCGGTGTTTGCCCCCTCCATATCCCGCAATCCAAGCGAGTGCGATCCCCGCCACGCCATAGATCGGCGCCATGGCCGGTTCTGATAGTTCCATCGCCCATGAATAGAAGGCTAGCACAATGACCAGCAGGCAGGTGACTCGCAGCGAGCAGCGCAGTCGAGCAAAGACCACCAGCGCCACGATCAACCCGGCCACCACCGTTCGATACAGCGAATACAGCGACCATTGCGGGATGAGCAGCAAAGACGCAATCAATATGCCCAGCGCAAACAATAGCGCAACCTGCCCCCAACTGTTGCCCTTGCCCATTCCCGTCCCTCCTATTGTATCTCTTTGCGTAGAAGTTCTGCCGCACGGGTCAGCTGCGTATCCAGCTCTGGATGCAGCTCCATGTCCAGCCTCGTGAGATCCTTAGGGGTCTCGACAACCACATCCGGTTCAATCCCGATGCCATGAATGGCGCGCCCCTTGGGCGTATAATACACGGCCGTGGTCAGCTGCATCGCCGCCCCATCGTCCGGGAACGGGATCAGTGTTTGCACGATTCCTTTGCCGTATGTGGTGGTGCCCACCACGATTCCCGCATCGAAATCCTGCACCGCGCCGGCCAGGATCTCCGATGCGCTGGCGGACGAACCATTGACCAGCACTGCGATCGGGATATCGAGCGCGCTCTCGTTGGAATAATAGGATTCCCTGCGCCCCGCGCGATCCTCGATATAGACCAGCAGCCCCTTGGGCAGCAGCGTATCGGAGATCGTCACCACATCTTCCAGCAGGCCGCCCGGATTGTCCCGCACGTCGATCACGAGCGCCTTCATGCCCTGATCCTTCAGCTCCTTCAGGCTGCGATTGAAGTCCTCCACGTCACTGCCCTGGAACTCATAGATGGCTATATAACCGATCTGGTCATCCAGCATGCGCGACAGCGCGCGCTCCACATGGATCACCGATTTTTCCACAGAGATCGGGATGGTTTTGCCGTCTCGTTCCACTTCCATCTTGACCAGACGATCCCCTTCAGCGATCATGGTGGAGACCGTGTTCATCTGGCTTTCGCCCAGCTCCTTGATATCCACCCCGTTGACCATCGTGATCTGGTCGCCCGGCCGAATCCCGGCCTTCTCGGCGGGCGTGTTCGCATACACGCGCAGCACGATCAGCTGCCCATCCTTGTTCATGGACATCACAAGCCCGACCCCTTCATATTCGCCCTGCGTCTGCTCAATCGATTTCAGGCGATCCTCCGGGGTGTAATAGAATGTATAAACATCATCTGCGGCGCGCATCATGCCGTCAATCGCGCCCTGCATCAGCGCATCGTCATCCAGTTCATGATAGAACTGTCCGCTCAGGATCTGGCGCACCTCTTCCAGGCGGGAATAGCGCTTGATGGTGTCAAATTCGTTGTCACTGACGCGAATCAGTGCATCCACGAGCGGCGCATTCTCTGCTGAAAACACGCCCATCAGCGATAGCGTAATCGCCGAGGACGCAGCCGCCACCACTACCAGCATCCAAACGATGGCCAGTACGATAATTGATTGCTTCTTCATCTTCAAATCAAGCCCTCTCAAACCGGCGTCTTTTATAGCACGTCCGTGTTGAGAGGGTATGCGCTATGCACTTGCCTCTATTCTCTACCGCCACTTGTTGCGGTCGTTGTTTGCGTTCTTTCCGAGCAGCATCATCATTTTGAATGTCACTGCGTCATCAAATGCGCGCAGATCAAGCCCGATGATGCGCTGCACCTTGTCCAGACGATACACCAGCGTGTTTCGATGGATGTAAATCTGGCGCGCGGTTTCGGACAGATTCAGGCTATTCTCAAAGAACTTTTCGATCGTATGCAGCATCTCCTCATTGAACAGACGCACCGTCTTGCGGTTGAACATCATGGCATTGTAGCGCTGGCTCATCTCAAGCGGCACATCGGCCAGGAAGCGCTCGAGGATCAGCTTGCGATAGGCAAACACATGGCTCTCTGCACGATACACGCGTCCTACATCGATGGCGCGGCGCGCCTCGCGGAAGGAGTCGGCCAGCTGGGTGAGCGTCTTTTTCGGCTCACCGATGCCAATGTACACAGGATAGCTGGTTTCGTTGACGAAGGTGCTCTCAATCGCCAGACCGAGCTGCTCCATCTCGTCATAGTCCTCCTGCTCCTCCATGGCGCGGATCAATACCACCGTGTGGCGATCGATCTCCACCACGATATCGCTGCCGTTTTCAAGCACGACATTCTCAAGAATGGTCAGCGCCGCCTCGGTATCGACATTCGACAGGTGCAAAAGGATCACGCAGCGATTGCGCTCGAGCGGGATATTGTGCTCAAGTGCAATCGATTCGAGCTCTGCCCCCTCCACTTCCTCGCGGAGGATGGAACGATAGGACTGCTCCTTATCGGCGTGCGGCAGATCCACCTTGGTGAGCATGTTGATTAGCTCCGCGCACAGCACGGCGCAGCTGGACACATCGGGCGAATCGCCCGGCAGGCACAAAAACAGTGGCTGCGTGCCCTCCGTGCCGATCAAAGTGAAGCCGCCATATACCAGCGACTGGGTGGGGTTGTTGCGCAGTGATTCGGGGAGGGTAAACTCGCGATTGTTATCCTCCGGCAATATGACATGGCCGCTGTTATCCAGCAGCATAACATTCATGTTGATTTTGGACAAAATTCTTGCTATTTTGGCAATCACTCGATGGTCAAGGTACATGGCTTAGGTCCTCCTGCTCTTGTGTGGGCGAATCTCTAACAAAATATGTGCCCTTATTATAGTATATCCGCCGAAAGGACAAATGACAATAACGTCATCGCCTTCCGGCGGATATTTAATCAATAAATAACGACCAGATCACTTACTTGCACATTTTTATCTGTCAAGCAGGGTGTTTTCCTTGTCCAGATCGAAGAAGTGCAGGCGGTTTGCATCGAATGCGACCTTGATCTTGTCGCCGGTGCGCGCGGTGGAGCGCGGGTCAACGCGGGCGACGATGTTGCCATCCTTGCCATCGGTCTTGAGATACAGATAGGTCTCAGAACCCATCAGCTCAACGATTTCGACATTCACATCGATCGTGGCTTCGCTTGCGTTCGAGAGGAACATTTCCTCATCGTGGATGTTCTCGGGGCGGATGCCCATGGTGACTTCCTTGCCGATATAGCTATCGGAGGTGAACTTCGCCAGCTTGCCGGACGGCACTTTGATCTTGTTGGCGCCGAACTGTGCGAACACGCCGTCGCCTTCCTTGACCAGCTTGACGTTGAAGAAGTTCATCTGCGGGGTGCCGATGAAGCCAGCGACGAACAGATTGACCGGGAAATCATACAGGTTCTGCGGGGTATCGACCTGCTGGATGAAGCCATCCTTCATAACCACGATGCGCGAGCCCATCGTCATGGCTTCGGTCTGATCGTGGGTAACATAGATGAAGGTGGTCTGCAAGCGCTGATGCAGCTTGGTGATCTCGGTTCTCATCTGAACGCGCAGCTTGGCGTCCAAGTTGGAGAGCGGTTCGTCCATCAGGAAGACCTTGGGTTCACGAACGATGGCGCGACCCAACGCAACGCGCTGACGCTGACCGCCCGAAAGCGCCTTGGGTTTTCTGCCCAGCAGATGCTCGATGTCCAGGATCTTGGCGGCCTCTTTGACGCGCCTTTCGATCTCGGTCTTGGGGGTCTTGCGAAGTTTCAGGCCGAAGGCCATGTTGTCATATACGGTCATATGAGGATACAATGCGTAATTCTGGAACACCATCGCGATATCGCGATCCTTGGGCGCCACATCGTTGACCAGACGGTCGCCAATGTACAGTTCGCCTTCAGAGATCTCTTCCAGTCCGGCGACCATGCGTAGGGTGGTGGATTTACCGCAGCCCGACGGGCCAACCAACACGATAAACTCTTTGTCCTCGATGTCCAGATTGAAGTCGCTGACCGCGGTCACCGCGCCGGGATAGATCTTATAAATGCCCTTCAGAGTTACGCTTGCCATTGCAAAATCCTCCTCAAAACTTTTTGTCGTGATTTGAACGTTAACTTGATGTATATAAAGTATACAGAATTAACGCACAAAAAGCCAGTTCTATTCCTCACAAAAATGTCCGTCTGGATTTGTTGTTCTGGTATAATGCAGAGGGATGCGGCCCATGTTTTAGTTCAGTCCGTCCAATGACAATGCAAAACTGGGTGCGGATTCCTTCATAAAGTCTTGCACCTCTGGAAGCGATAGCTTATTGATCTCTAGGCGGAGTTTGGACGCGGCCTGATCAAATTCCGCGTTCCCCTGCCCCGTTTCCTCGATGCATTTGAGATAGGCTGCGATCTTGTCCGCCGCCTTTACCAATTTCCATTCGATCGATTGCTCGTTCGGAAGCAGCAGCGGCGCATACGATTCGCGCAGATCCTCCGGCAGATATCCGATCAGCTTTTCTGCTGCCAATTTCTCGATCTCTTTAAATGCATCCTTGATCTGTGGATTGAAATATTTGATTGGAGAGGCCAAATCGCCCGTGATCACCTCGGCCACCTCGTGATAAAGCGCGTAGCCCATCACCTTCTCGAGATCCACCTCACCATGATAACGAACCCTTCGAATTTCGCACAGCATATGCGCGATCATCGTCACCTGCAAGGTGTGCTCCATATCGTTTTCTTCATTGGTACTGCGCATCAGTCCCCAACGCTTGATCAGCTTCATGCGCGACATATATGCCTGAAAATGGCTTGACAAGTGCGTCATCCTCCTTTATAATGTCAGATGCAGATACCGCTGGGGGCGCCTTATGAGGCTGAGATGAGCGATTCTTCGCTCGGTCCCTTGGAACCTGACGTGGGTAATCCCACCGTAGGGAAGCGGAGAGCCGTTTCGTGGGATCAATCCCAGATGGATGGCTTTCATCTTCCCGCATGTGCACGCAGCACATGCGGTTTTTGTTGTCCTTGTCGATTATAACGCAAATCCCGGGGTAGATGCAACCATTACATTGGTAGGAGGGATTTCTCATGGGGGAATGGTTCGCGGGGGTTATCACGAAGATGCAGGAAGTGCAATGGTATACCTGGCTCACGGTGGCATTGTTGTTCTTGGCAGGTATCATTTTGATTCTATCTGGACGCAATTCCAAATGGAATAGCAAGCGCCTTGCCTATGCTGCGATGTGCATCGCCATTTCGTTTGTGCTCAGCTATATCAGGTTGTTTCGGCTTCCGCAGGGCGGCAGCATCACGCTATTGAGCACGCTGCCCATCATCCTGTTCTCAGTCGCGTTCGGGCCCGTTCAGGGCTTTGTCGTCGGCTGCGCGTATGGACTGCTTCAGCTTTTGCAGGACATGTACGTGATCCATCCCATTCAGATGTTGATGGATTATCCGCTCGGCTTTGGCGCGCTGGCGCTGGCGGGGCTGGTCAACTTCATGCCGCTAAACAAATGGATGAAGTTGCCCGTCGCCATTTTGCTTGGATCGCTGGGACGGCTTGCTTTGACAACGATGTCGGGCGTGATCTTTTTCTCGTCCTATGCGCTCGAGCTCGGTCAGGCGCCGCTCATCTATTCCCTTATCTATAATGGCTCCTATATCGGTGTGGAGGCAGCGCTGGGGATTCTCGTATCGTTCATCCCGGCCACCCAACGATTGAGCACTTCGCTCAAAACCGCCTAGTGTCCTGAACAGAATATATCCGAGTGACCGATGGCCGGAATTCTCATCCTTATTCCGGGCAGAACACTAACTCACGCGCAATAAAAAGAGGCTCGAGAATTCGAACCTCTTTTTTGATGCAATTTTTAGAAGAGATACTCCGCCTTGCGCTCGGGTCGAGATTTCATCTCCTCGCGCTTGGCTGTGTGGATTTCACTGTCATAGCCCATCACGGCATAGGCAGCCAGTTTGCTCTCCTCCACGCCCGGCTGGTTGAATGTATCGATGTTGAGCAGCGCGCCCGTATAGGCTGTGCACAACTCAAAGAAATACAAGAGCTGGCCGATCGTGTCGGCATTCACCGTGGGCAGCGTGATGGTCTGGTTCATGCGCTGCGATTTATAGAGCGCATATTCGGTGCCTGCGCGCTCCGCCTCAATCAGCTGGTTGTGGCTCTTGCCGCCCAAAAAGGCGATCGAGGGCACATCATCGCAGCCGTGCGGGATGGCGGTCTTGGCTCTGAAATCCTCCACCTTTAGGAAGGTGATCACCTTATCATACGGGCCCTCGGAATAGAGCTGCAGCTGGCTGTGCTGATCGGTCACGCCCAGTGCTTTCACGGGGGTCTGGCCAACGTTGCAGGGTTTGCCGTCCAGGGTCACATTCTTGCCCAGGCTCTCCGCCCACAACTGCGCATACCAATCGGAGATCAGCCTGAGCGAATCGGCATACGGCATCATGACCGAAATATTCATGCCCTTGTTCATCGCGATGTACATCAGCGCCGCATCCATCAGCGCCGGATTCTTCGTCACGTCGTCGCTCTTGCAGCGCACGTCCATATCGTGTGCGCCGTCCAGCAATGCCTGGATATCGATTCCGCACACGGCCGCCGCGAGCAGACCAACAGGGCACAGCTCCGAGAAGCGTCCGCCCACGCCGTCCGGGATGAAGAAGGTCTGATACTCCTCCTCCTTGGCGATGTTGATCAAAAAACCCTTGGTCTCGGACGTCGTGACCACGATATGCTTTTTATAGTCCGAACCCACGGCCTGCTTGAGCGCATCCAGCACGATCAAATACTGGCTCATGGTCTCTGCGGTGCCGCCCGATTTGGTGATGACATTGAAGCAGGTCTTCTTGATGTCGATCACGTCCATCAGTGCGGACATGCGCTCCGGATCAATGTTGTCTTCGATGTAGAGCTTGGGCGCATTGCGCAGCTCTTTGGGCAGCTCGTTATAATGCAGATGGTTGAGCGCCTGCTGCACCGCGGCCGGACCGAGCGCCGAACCGCCGATCCCCAGCACCACGAAATATTCGAATTCATCGCGGATCTGGGATGCGCTCTCCAGGATCTGCGCCACGATTGCGGTCTGGTTACAGGGCAGATCCATCCAGCCCTGCATCCCCTTGCCCCTGCCCGCTTCCACGCTGGCATGCGCCTTTTTGAGCGCGGGGATCATGCTCTCGATCTCCGCCTTGTCGATGCCGTGTCCGCCCAAGTAGTCATTCATCATGTGATTGATGTCCAAACGAATCTGTGCGCCCATATTGATAACCTCCCCAAATGAAAGATGTGCCAAATTTTGTTCCATTTTATTATATCCGCTGATTGTTAATTGTACGACAATGATGCCAACTATTTCATTTGCACTCGCAATGAAAACATGTCACAATCATCATACGAGGACGTGCGCGGTCATAGCATGGATCGGAAAGCGGGTGATGAGGCATGAAGTTGCGGCGCATTGTGTATGGATCGCTGCTCGCTTTGTGCGCGCTGATGGCGATTGGGTTTCATGTGTCCGCGCCGTTTGCCGCGCTGGTTGGAAACAGCGTATCACTGCCCATGAGTCGCATCCTGAGTACGCTATCATCCGCAACCATCGTGCCCATTGGCGAGGCGCTGACACTGATGCTAGCATTATGGTTATTGATCGAATTGGTTCGTGCAATGATTCGCTGTTTTCGCGAGAAGCGCATCCGATTCCTGTCAAGGCTGGGTGAACATGTGCTGCTCGCAGGATCGGTGATTCTGCTCAGTTATGTACTGCTTTGGGTGCCGCTGTATCAGGTGCCAATGCTGACTGAGCAGCTGAATATCACGTCCGATTCGAAATATGCACTATCTGAGTTGATGCAATTATGCCATGACCTGACAGATGATGCCAATCGATTGAAGGCAAAGCAGAGCGATAATCAACCGAGCACGGCGCAAATCAGTCAACAGGTGCAGGATGCATTGTCGCAGCTGGACGGGGTATCCCTCTCCCCTCAATCTGTCAAGATCGCACGCTATCCCGAGCTATTCAAGGCAATCGGCGCAGCGGGCGTATATTTCCCATGGACGGGCGAAACCATCATCAGCGACCAGGAGCCGAGTCTCTCGCTGCCCTTCTTGATTGCGCATGAATCGGCGCATCAGGCGGGGTTTGCGCGGGAAGACGAGGCCAATTACATCGCCTATCTTGCGTGCAAAAATGGCGATGCGCAGATGCAGTATTCTGGCGCGATGTATGCGCTGTATTATGCCATGGAGGCGCTGCACGATGCGGACACCATCAGCTGGACCGAAGCCCGCATGAACATGAGCAAGGCCGTCCAGCGCGACTATTATCGCATGAACGGCCTGAGAAATGCGGAAGAACCGCGGTTTGTAAAGCTGAAACAGAGCGCAACCGAAGCCTATCTTCGGATCATTCGCCAGCAGAACCCGCGCAGCTATGGCGACATGGTGGATTTGATGCTGGCTGCGCGCAGAACCATCAATCCTTAACGATGCAAGCGAGCATTTTCATCTCGCAGTCCCCCGTGTTCGTCACCGAATGGCTATGCCCATTCGCTGTCGTCATCGTATCTCCCGGCAGCAGATCGAACATCTCGCCGTCATCACTCACGCGCGCCTTGCCCGACAAAATATAGTATATCTCCGTCTCATTTTCGTGCATGTGATAGCCGATCGAGCCACTGACAGGAAATGTCAACAAGCTAAACAGCCTGAGATTGCTCGGCAATTCTTGAGTCAACGCCGTCAGCTTGACTGTGCCCTCGCCATCCCTCATATTCTCGCGAAATGTGTCCTCGTGTGCATCGTTTCGATAGATCATACAATCGCTTCCTCCCGATTCTTCTCATAGATTAGCCGAAGCCCCTTCAGCGTGAGCAGCCCATCCAGCACATCAATCGTGCCCGTGTCCTCCGCGATCAGCAGTGCCAGGCCGCCCGTCGCGATGACCTTGGCACTCGGCGCGCCGATCTCCTGCTTCATCTTTTCAATCAGATGTCGCACCATGCCCACATGGCCATTGATGATGCCCGATTGCAGGTTGGTGATGGTGTTCTTGCCGATCACATGCTCCGGTTTTTGCAGCTCAAACTTGGGGAGCTTGGCCGTCTTCTCCACCAGGAATTCGCTGGTCAGTTTTAGCCCCGGGCAGATCGCACCACCCAGGAATTCGCCCTTGGCAGAGACCGCGCCAAATGTGGTGGCCGTTCCGAAATCGATATAAATGCAGGGCCCGCCGTACAGTTCGTACGCCGCCACCGCATTCGCGATGCGGTCGCTACCCAGCTCGCGCGGGTTGTCATATTTGATGTTGATGCCGGTCTTGATCCCGGGCGCAACCATCACCGGTTCACAGCCGAAATAGTTCTTGCACATGTGCTCGATTGTGAAATTGACCGTTGGCACCACGGACGAAATCATGATGCCGTTGACATCATTCACATTCAGCCCGTTGTGGTTGAACAGGTTCACCAGCAGGATGCCGCATTCATCCGACGACATGTTTCGATCGGTCGAGATGCGCCAATAGCCCAGCATCAGCTCGCCGTCGAACACCGCCGTCTTGATATTCGTGTTGCCAATGTCGATCGTCAATATCATGTGTGTTCTCCCTTGAAGATTATCGTCTGGGTATGCGCCAAAGCGCTGCGACCACGCTGGTTGACAGAAGGATTGCGACCGCTGCCTCGCCCAGCGCGCCGATCGCAACCGTGGCCAATATCGCCAGAATCGGGCTCACATCAAGCCCAGTGATCACAAAGCTCAGATATAGCATGCCCATATAAAGGATCGTATTGGTCAGTGACCCGGCGCCCGCTGCGAACGGCAATGCTGCGACGGAATGCTCCTTGCCGCGCGCCGCCAACTTATACACAGCCCACGTGACCAGCGGAATCGCAAGCCTGGGCAGGATGCATACCAGGATGCCCAGAATCGGGCTCTCCGCGACCAGCATTGCCGCCAACCCGGATGCAGGCTTCAATATGCCGAACGCGCTCAATGCACTGAATGTGCCAAAGCAAGCGCCGAGCACCATGCCGCTCTTTAGCCCCAGCACAAGCGTGCCAGCTACGACCGGTATGCATAATGTAGTGAGATTGATGATGCCGAGTGGGATCAGTCCAAGCGGTGTCAGAAAGAGGATCAGGAGAATGGCGATGAACAGTGCAGTTGCCGTCATTTGGAAAATCGATGAATGGTTCATTTGGATGTACCTCCGTTCGAGTTCGATTGTGATACCCGACGATATGACCCTGGGGTTAGGTTGCCTCGGTTCGACTCTTTCGATGCCGACCATGATTCTATTATACCGCGTTAGCATGATATAGAAACCGCGTTTGTGTAAAATCCATTGCGCTCCATTGGCCGCGTGTGCTATACTATCATCAGCAACACGAAGGGGGATTTCATTATGGCATGCAACTGCGATCAGTGTGGCGGACGCACAACCGGACTGCATCACATCGGTATTTATGTGGCAGATATTGAGGTGTCAAAGGCATTTTATATTGAGAAGCTGGGCTTTGAACTGCTGCAAGAGGCCGCCCCGGGCGATACGAAGCTGGCGCTCATCGGCGTGGGTTCCTGCGTGATCGAGCTGATCCAGCGTGCCGACCATGCCCCGCGTCAGGCTGGCGTGATCGATCATATCGCCATCTCCGTGGAGGACATCGACCAGATCGTATGCCGCCTGATTGAGAAGATGGTGGTGTTCGAGTCGGGCGAAGTGAACGATGCGCCCGATCTGTTCGGCGGCATCCGCAACATCTTTTTCAGCGGCCCGGACGGCGAGCGGCTTGAGTTCTTTGAATCCATCCATAATTAAGCGATCAAGCAGCTCGTGTTCTTCGAGGCAATTCATTGATCAACCTACAATCAATAAGAAGGTGCATTTCGCGCCTTCTTTTCATGTATCAAGTGTTAAGATACCCACACCGACTGGATGGAATCGCCCACGATCTTTGCGATCTGTGCCGGGTCATCCATGGCCTTCAGCTTCTCGCTAAACGGTTCCACGATCACGGGGCCGGTGTATCCGAAGCTCTCCAGTGCGGACAGGAACCCTTTCAGATCGATCCCGCCGCCCTCACCGGGCAGGTAGCGCAGCGTGTCGGGCAGCGTTTCAAGGGATTGCCCCTTCTTCGCATCGTTGATGTGCACGGTCACGATCTGCGATTCATCGCTGAATGCAGACAGATCGGTCACGTCCATCCCAGCCGAATACATATGATACGCGTCCAGCATGATGCCCATGTTGCCGGTGCCGACTGCATCGCACAGCTCCAGCATGCCCGAAAGCGTGTGGATGAACTCATGTGCCTTACCCACATACAGCGTCTGCGGGCCCAGGAACTCTAGCCCAAACTGAATGCCGTAATCCTTATACACCTCGGCGCAAGCGCGGAGCCGCTTCACATGCACGCGAAAATTCTCCGCGAACGGCAGCTCATCCGACCAGCTGAATATGTACGTGCAGCTGCGCCGAATACCCAGCGCACTTGCCGCGCGCGCATAGCTCTCCAGCTTACCAAACGTCTCATCGAACTGCGCAGCACCCGCCTGCACGTTCACCGGCAGGCCAAACGAGGACACCGTCACGCCACTCTTGGCCATGATATCCTGCGAACCGTTCAGGCCGTGCTGACTTACGATTTCAATCGGATCAAACTCGATCGCGCTGAACCCATTTTGGGCGGCCAGCGCAATCGTCTCGTCAAATGTCACATTGGGCAGCGCGACCATGCGCGGATTGAATGCTTTATACATAACAGATCACCTCAAAACGGTTATTCGTCCTCAGGATCCTTGAACGCTTTGGCGACGGGCACATTGTCGTTGTCCATGGTATGCGCCTCGACCGTCTCACCGCAATGCGGGCAGACATACATCTGGTTGTCCTCATCCTCGACGGCATCCACGCAGAACATGCCGTTGCACTTGGGGCAGATGCAGCCGACATACATGCCGATGCCTTCGTCTTCATCCTCATCATCGTCGTCATCGGGCATGAAGAAGTCCAGCTCGTCTTCGTCCTCGTCTTCGTCAATGATGTCGTCGAAATCTTCGTCCTCATCATCGAAGTCGAAATCGTCATCGTCGAAGTCGCCTTCCAGCTCGCTCAAATCTTCGTCGATGCTCTCCACATAATCACTCAGCTCGTCAAACGCCTCGCGCAGCTCGTCGATCTCCTCGACTGCCTCGGAAAGCATGTCGATCAACTGCACGATCAGCTTGCCCTCGCTCGAGCCATCCCCCACGCTCAGGCCTTCCGCCAATCCACGGAGATAGGAAACCTTGTCACTCAAATTGCTCATGATAATGCCTCCTCTATGTTTGATCTGCTAAGTATTTGCCAAATGGGTTCCATTATGCGCGCGACATATATTCGCCGGTGCGGGTATCGATGCGCAGCACGTCGCCGGTCTCTATGAACAGCGGCACCTGCACGGAGAAGCCCGTTTCGAGCTCTGCTGGCTTGAATGTGGTGGAGGCGGTGTCGCCCTTGAAGCCGGGCTCAGTGCTGGTCACTTCCAGCTCCACAAAGTTGGGTGCCGCCACAGAGAACGCCGCGCCCTTGAAGAAGCGCACGGTCACGTTGGTGTTTTCCTTCACGAACTTGATCGCGTCTTCCACCTGCTCCAGCGTGAGACCCATCTGCTCATAGTTCTCAAGATCCATGAAATAGTACAGGTCGTCATCGTTATACATGTACTGCATTTCCTTGGTCTCGATGTGCGCCTTGGGCATCTTATCGGACGGGTTGAACGTGCGCTCCAGCACCGCGCCGGACATGATGTTCTTGATCTTGGTGCGCACAAATGCCGCGCCTTTGCCCGGCTTCACATGCTGGAAATCGACGACGGTCCAAACGCCGTTGTCCATTTCAAAGGTCATGCCATTGCGAAAATCTCCTGCGGTAATCATAGGTGGTTCCTCCTAAAAGATAAAATGGGTCTATCGCGACACGACAACCAAATGTTTGGGCGCCGTGATGGGGTTGATGTATCCGTCCTCGGTGATGATGGCCATGTCCTCGATGCGGCATCCGCCGAGCCCCGGGATATATACGCCCGGTTCGACCGTCATCACATGCCCTGGCACCAATGTCGCATCGCATGTACCGCGGAAGCTGGGCTCCTCATGGATGAATAGTCCGACAGCATGCCCGAGCGAATGGCCGAATGCGCCCGGATATCTCGGTTCAATTATGTCGCGCGCGATCTTGTCAATGTCGCGGCAGATGGCGCCTGGTTTGATCGCCTCAAATGCCGATTCCTGTGCCATCAACACCGTGTCATAGATGGCGCGAAGCTCGTCAGAGACCTCGCCAATGGCGATGGTGCGGGTCATGTCGCACTTGTATCCATTTACCTGCGCGCCGAAATCCAGCGTGAGCAACTCGCCCAGTTGAACGGGGCGATCGGACGGTGTGGCATGCGGCAAGGAACCGTTCGGACCTGCGCAGGCGATGGTATCAAATGCCACCGTCTCAGAGCCCAGCTCCATCATCGCGTAGTCAAGCTTCAATTGAATCTCGCGCTCAGTCATGCCCGGCTTCACCCATGTGAGAAGCTGATCGAATGCCTGGCAAGCGATGTTCGAAGCCTTGATGATGCAGTCGATCTCCTGCTTGTCCTTGATGGCGCGCAGCTGCTCGGGAAGTCCGCCCAGTGCGGTCATCTCAATGCCACTCAGGATTTCGGTCGCAGCATTGTATTCGGACACGGTCATCACTTCCGGCTCAAACGCCAACTTCGTAATGCCGCGCATGCGCAATACTTTATGGATGGCTTCGGCAGGTTTGTAGATATTGGAGGTTTGCTCCACGATGCAATCGGGCGATTCGCGTTGCGCCTGCTCAATATAGCGAAAATCGGTCAGGATATAGCAATCCCCGTCGCACACGAGCAGCCCACCCTCGCCGGTATAACCGCTCAGATAGCGCATATTCTCCGGCTTCACAATCCACGCTGCCCTCGTCCCCTGCTGCATCATCAATTGCTGCAGCCGTTCGCGACGCTCATGCATCAAAACACCCCCATTGCAAACATACACTCCTTAGTTTAACACATCTGCCATATGATTACCAGAAAAATTTTTGATAATTCCTGTCAAAGCCATCGATTGTGCTTGACATTGCGACCGATTGGGTAGATACTCATCAGGGAGGTGAATATCACATGAGATATCGCATTTTATCTTTGTTTATGGTTTTGCTGCTTGTCATGTCCGTTTCTGCCTTTGCAGAGCAGGAAAAGCAGCCCATCTTTGATACCTTCGTCACCACAGACATCCATGGCAACGAGCAGACCGAGACGCTGCTTCAAAATGCGCCGCTCACGTTCTTTAATGTATGGGGCACGTTCTGCGATCCTTGCATTCGGGAGATGCCCGATCTTGCCGCATTGGCCACCGAATATGAGGGCAAGGTACAGTTCCTCGGCATCGTGGGCGATGTGAACTTTGGCAGCGGGATCAATGCCGATTTGCAGCAGCTTGCCGTGGAGATTGCCGAGCAGACGGGCGCAGACAACTATGTGCATCTGGTGCCATCCGATGAGATGAACCAGCGCGTGCTATACTCCGTACGCGCCTACCCCACCACATTCTTCCTCGATTCGAACGGCTATCAGGTGGGCACCGCGTACGAGGGAAGCCGCAGCAAGGACGACTGGAAGCTGATCATCGATCAGGCCTTGGCGAGTATGGAATCGTAACTTTTCTCATATAAGGCGGCAGATCATTGCGTGTTGACAAATGTCAACACGCCCTCGTCGACTTGCGA
>JAJDGF010000020.1 GCA_030265545.1 Eubacteriales bacterium OttesenSCG-928-N13 | reverse complement strand
AGACATTCAAATGTGCGTGTTTTGCGCGGTACTTCTTGCTTCCCCATCAAAAACCCTTGTAAAATAAGGGCTTGCAACGTCGCGAAAAAGGTTGTATAGTATATCTCAGCTTTCTGAGCATCACGATTTTAAGGAGGATATCCCAATGGTTAAGGCAATTGCGCATGTTGCTGTCACGGTCAAGGATATGGATCTGTCCATCAAGTTTTACACTGAGGCGCTGGGATTCAAAAAGGTATTTGAGATCCCGAATCCGAAGAACGGCGAGCCCTGGATCGTGTATCTGAACCTCTGCCCCGGCCAGTTTGTGGAGCTGTTCTACGACGGCACCGAGCCCAACCCCTGGAAGCCCGAGCTGATCGGCTTCAACCACCTGTGCTTTGAGGTGGACGACATCCACGCCGCATCGCAGCAGGTCATCGACGCCGGGTTTGAGATGGACATCATGCCCAATCAGGGCTGCGATTTCAACTGGCAGTCCTGGACGACCGACCCGAACGGCATCCGGATTGAGCTGATGAAGATCGATCCGCAGTCGCCGCACGCCAAATACATGTAACGGAGGGCACCATGGATAAGATTTCCAGCAATCGCGTCATCAAGGTGGGCATTGTGACGGAGGATGTGGAGAACACCTACGCCAAGTTTTGCGAGCTGTTTGATACACTCGAGCCATACGAGAGCCATTCGGAGCCGGAGGGCGACTGGGCGCCGCTGAAATACCAGAAGTACAAGGGCGAACCGGCCGGCGCCATGCCGATGAAGGTCAAGTGCGTATATCTGGACCCGATCTATTTCGAGATCGTGCAGCCGATGGGCGATGCGAAGAGCCCCTGGCACGACCACCTGCGCGAGCACGGCACCAGCGTGTGCTTCATCTCGCTGTACATCAACGGCTTCGAGCAGCACATCGACATGATGGGCAAGAAGGGCTTCCCGCTGATTTTTGAGGAGGAGAAGGGCTATGAGCGCTACGCCTACTTTGACACGCTCAAGACGCTCGGCTTCACACTCGAAATGAAGGAGCGGACACCCAAACAGTAACCATCATCGCAACAAAAAGCGGACTCACTCGCAATGAGTGAGCCCGCTTTTGTGTATCACTGCTTATCGAATCTCGATCCCTTCTTTGTCCGCGATGTCCGCCACATACTGGTACGACTCGGCGTACTCCTGATCGGTGTTCATGTGCTCGAGCAGGAACGGGATCTCTTTGGGCATCGCCGCGTTCGCCGCACGCAGCACCTTTGCGTAATCCAGCACCCCTTTGCCGGGCGCGACCTCCCGGATCATCGTGGTGAATGGCTGCTCCATGATGCTGTCCTTGGCGTGGATGCTCTTGGTATAGGGCGCCAGCTTCTTGAAACACTCCTCGATGAACGCCTCGGCCGCCAGATAGCGCCGCGGGGAGTTGATCATGTTCACGAAATCCAGATGCACGCCGAACGCCGGGCGATCCACATCCTTGAGCAGCTGCAAATACTCATCCGGACCATCCGGCACCATCCAGGGCATCGGCTCAATCGTGTAGAACGTGCGCGTGGGTTTCACCGCATCGATGATCTCGCGCACCGATTGCACGATCGCATCATAGGTCTCGGGCGCATAGTTGTCCGGATACGCGCCATCCCAGCGCTCGCCCCTGGATCCCACGATGTTCACGCAGCAATTCGCGCCGATCTCGTCCGCGAAAGCCAGCTGCGCCTGCGCGAATGCCAGCGCCGCCTTGCGCTCTGCCTCATCGGGCGCAAGCGGATTTTTCCAGACGCCTACCTCCGCGATGGTCACACTGAGCCGCTTCGCCTCGTCCAGATAGGCCTGCGCCAGCTCCTTGGGCGCCGCATGCGAGATCGGGCTGGTCACCGCCGCGAAGCGCGAACCTTTCAGCAATTTTCCCCATTCCTCAGGCGTCTGATACGGCCCGACAATCGATCCACCCAGCTTCATGTGTCATTCCTCCTCTTGCGCAGATGCCGCATCTGGCATCATGTTCATGCCCTTGTAATCCATGTACCAGGTGCCCTTGTTGTGGATTTCGCCGCTCTCGATCATCGAAATCAACGAGCGGGCGCTCTCGTCCGCCTCCATGTTCCAAGTATCGCGCCCCATCACGGTGCGCATCCGACCCGGATGCACCGAATAGAACCGCACATCCTTCACCGACTCATTCATGATGCCCGCCACCTTGGTGACCGCGCACTTGGACAGGGCATACGCCGGGATCCAGGTGCCCGGGCTGCCAATGTCGCAGCCCTCGGACGCAATCGTAACAAACGCCGCATCTGCATCCTTGCGCATGATCGGATAGAAATACTTGATCACAGCCACCGCGCCGATCGTGTTGATCTCAAACGAGGTGCGCAGCGCGGGGATCTCGACTTCATGCAGCAGGTTCTTGCGATCGCTGTCCACGATGATGCCCGCACAGTTGATCAGCGCGTCCAATTCCCCCAGCTTTTCATGGCAGAATGCGGCTGCCTGCTGCACCTGCATCTCATCCGTCACATCGCACTGCACATGGAATATTTCGTCCGGATGTGCCGTCTCCAGCGCCGTGAGTTCGTCCGGCACAAACGCCCTGGGCAGCCCCGCCACCACGCTGTGTCCACGATTCGCCAGCTCCTTCACGATCTCCAGCCCCAAGCCCCGCTCGGCTCCAATCACAACCATGTTCATTCGCGTACCTCCCGCATACTTTGTGAAGTATTTGTGCACTTCTGCTTGGTGTGCATTATATCTTTGTCAGTTTTTATTGTCAAGTCACAGTTTTGTTGAGAAATTTAGTAAAATATATTTTTCATCAAAGGTATTGACATGTTCATGACACTCGGCTATAATGTGCCTGTAACATAAAGTAATCGATTACAGAAAACGATTACCGCGATGACGATGTGAACCAATTCTATCCAGCTTTAAAACTCAATTGCGGCAACGCTTTGTCAAGCTCTCCAGGAGAGACGACGGACGATCGACAAATCCTTTTCGTGAGGCCTGGCGGGCCTTGACCCTCCAGCTTCAAACCGCAGCGAGCGGCATGTGCGCATCCTTGCGGGATGTCTGACCGTGACACGAATCGGAGCAAGAAATCCCAACTACCGATCCGAGGAGAATTGCTCACAGGTTGCGAACCCGTAGGTTGGCCATCAGCTCAAATTGAGGGATTTGAGGTATAGCGCCTCACAAGTCGACGAGGTCTCGAAGCGAGATCGTCTATAAATATCAAGGGGCAGGAGGCGAGTCGCATGGCAACCATTTCGGACGTCGCAAAGATGGCAGGCGTTTCGGTCGCCACTGTGTCCCGCGTGATCAATGGCGTGACGACCGTCAGCTCTGAGGGGGCAGCCGCCGTGAGGCGAGCCGTGGAACAGCTGAACTATCAACCCAACAGCATCGGCCGCACGCTGCGCACTGCGGAAACCCACCGCATCATCGTGCTGCAGCCCTCCATCGCAAACCCATTCTATTCACGCGTGGTGCGCGGCATCGATTCCGCCGCACGCGAAGCCGGATATCAAATCATGCTGTGCGATACGGACAACGACCCGCACCGCGAACGCACCTATCTGGGCATGCTGGATTCCAAGGTGGCGGATGGCGCCATCATGATCACCCCCACCGGCGCCCCGATCGATTACAAGGACATTGCCAACAGGCACCCCCTGATCCATTGTTGCGAATACTATGACGACGACACGCTGAGCAGCGCCACCATGGACAACGTGACCGCAGCGCACGACGCGGTTTGCCATCTGATCGATACCGGACACCGACGCATCGGCTTTGTATCCGCCTACAACAAATTTTTGACCGTGGAGCAGCGCTTTCGTGGCTACAAAATGGCGCTGGACGAGGCCGGACTTCCGTTCGATCCCCGCCTGTATGTGGACATCGGTCCGATACACGACGAGCTGATATGGGATCAGAGCATACTGGGTGCCGCCGTATTGGCGCAGATGAGCAATCCCCCCAGCGCAATCTTTTGCTCGAGCGACATGGTGGCCATCGCGACCATCCATGCCATCAAGGCGAACGGACTGCGCGTACCGGAAGACATCTCGGTCATGGGCTTCGATGACATCGACATGGCGCGGCTGTTTGATCCCGGACTGTCCACCGTGTACATCCCGAAAAAGCAGATCGGTCAGGAGGCAGTGAGGCTGCTGCTCCGCCGTCGCGAGGACAAAAATTGCCCCTACGAACGGGTGATTGTCAAGCATCAAATCGTGGTGAGGGAATCCTCCATCTCGATATAGACCAAACGAAGATCATGCGAAAGGGGAACAGAATCATGGGCGTCATTGATCCCAACAAGGTCTGTCAAATCGCGCTGGTCGTGGACGACATTGAGCGCGTTGCCCAGAACTATGCTGAGCTGTTCGGCGTGCCCGTGCCCAATATCTGGGAGCTTCCGCCCCAGAGCGAGGCACATACCCGCTATCATGGCGAGCCCTGCCATTCCCATGCCAAACTGTGCGTGTTTGATATGGGTCAGGTGGTGCTTGAGCTCACCCAGCCGGACGAGCTGCCCAGCTCCTGGAAGCAATACCAGGACGAGCACGGCCAGGGCGTGCATCACATCGGTTTTCAGGTGAAGGACAGGGATCAGGTCATGCAGTTCTTCGCCGAAAAGAATGCCCCGGAGCGCCTCTATGGCGAGTATACCGGCGGCAATTACACCTTTGTAGACAGCGAACGTGAGTTCGGTGTACTAATCAACGTCAAGTATGAGGAGGGTCAACAATGAAGAAGGTTCTATCCCTGGTACTGGCGCTTATGATGGTGTTCTCCTTGGCTTCTGTCGTGATGGCAGAGGGCGAAGTGGATACCTCCGTGAGCGGGGACTTGTCCTACTGGAGCTGCTTCTCCGGCGATTCCATGACATGGGATCAGTGGCGCGTGGAAGAATTCAAAAAGATGTACCCGAACGTCAACATCGACATGCAGTCTGTGCCTGAGTCTGCCGGCATGAAAAACGGCAAACTGATGGCCGCGATCGCGGGCGGCACCGCCCCCGACGTGCTCGTCGCGGACGACTACATCACCTCGTATGGCTTTGCGGCGCAGGGCGCGTTCGCACCTTGGGGCCCCTACATGGACGTCGTGGGTCTGAACCTGGACGATTTCATGCCTGGTTTTGAGACCTTGCTGAATCAGAACGGCGAAACCTACCTGCTGCCCCAGGATTCCAACGTTATCTTCATCTACATGAACGATGATATGTTCATCGAAGCGGGCCTCGACCCGAAAACCGACTATCCGAAGAACATCGAAGAGCTGGATGCCCTGGCAGAGAAGCTCACCAAGCTGGACGAGAACGGCAACGTGATTCAGTTTGGCTACATCCCGTGGCTGGATTCCGGCGATGATGCGACCTTCTGGCCCTTCATGTTCGGCGCCGAGCTGTACAACCCCGAGACCAATCAGCTGGAGCTGACCGACCCCAAAGTGGTTGCCGCGTTTGAGTGGCAGAACACCTATGCGCAGAAGTATTCGGCCGAGAAGATGAGATCCTTCACCCCCACTGGCGGCGGCGGCGGACTCTTCTCCCCCGACCATCCCTTCTTCAACCAGCGCGTGGCGATGACCATGGTCGGCAACTGGGCCACCAACGCAATCAAGATCTATGCCCCGCAGGTGAACTACTCTGTGTGTGCGATCCCGGTGCCGGATGGCGGCCGCGTGAATTCCACCCCGCTGGGCTCCAACGTGTTCGCAATGCCCGCCACCGTGAAGAATCCGGAACTGGCCGCGCTGTGGTTCGCGTTCTGCCAGCGCCCCGAGATCAACGGCAACAACTTTGATGTGTGGCGTTCCATCCCCTGCATCGATTCGATCTTCGATGAAGTGAGCTGGACCAAATCCGGCGATCCGATCTACGCCCTCGAGCGTGAAATCGCCAACTCCCCGATGTCCGGCCATCCGGCCCTGTGCACCGTGTCCGCTCAGCTGAGCGCCGACATGAAGTCACTGCGCGACAACGTGATCTACAACGATCTGGATCCCACCCCGTTGCTACAGGAGCTGCAGGACAAACTGCAACCCGAGCTGGGCTAATCCAAATATTTGAAGTGATCCTTGTGAAGGGAAGGGGTTTCCCCTTCCCTTCACACTTTCTTATGGTTCGGCGCGCCCCAAAGCAGATCTGGGTTTGCCGGAACACTCGACATACGCCCACGTCATATAGGAAGGGAATCTCCCTTTCCTTTATAAGTAAGAATCGGAAGGGAGTTGCGATCTTGTGACTGTGCTAAAACAAGATAAGAACAAGTCCATCTTGTGGGGAAGCATCACGGATAAAATCGAATTGGCCGTGATGTACATCGTCCTCATCGTGATGGCAGCGGCGTTCATTGTGCCGTTTTATTGGCTGGTGGTCAGCTCACTGAAAAGGCCGAGCGAAATGTTCGTCGTGCCGGTGCAGTGGCTGCCCAGCGAGATTCAATTCGACAACTACAAAAACATGTTTGGCATGATCCCGTTCTTCCAATATTTGAAGAACACGATGGTGCTGGTGCTGAACAATGTATTGGGTTCCCTGATTTCCAGCAGCTTGGTGGCCTACGGCTTCTCTCGACTGCGCTGGAAGGGTCGCGACCAGGTATTCGTGCTGGTGCTGATCAGCATGATCCTGCCCTACATGGTCACGATGATCCCGCTATATCTGTTGTTTAGGGATCTGGGGTGGCTGGGCACGATGGCGCCACTTCTGGTGCCGCTATACTTCGGAAATCCGTTCTTTATCTTCCTGATGCGCCAATTCTTCAGCGGGCTGCCCCATGAACTCTCGGAGGCCGCACGCATCGATGGCGCAGGTGAGTTTCGAATTTACTGGCAGATCTGTCTGCCGCTGGCCAAGCCCGCGATGGCCACGGTTGCGATCTTCGCCTTCCTCAGATCGTGGAGCGATTACATCGGGCCATTGATCTACCTGCAGGATAGCAGCCTGTACACACTCTCCATCGGTGTGCAGCTGATTCGTTCCAATCTGGATCCCAAGTGGGCAGAGATGATGGCGGCCGGCGTGGTGATGGTATCCCCGGTGCTGCTGCTGTTCTTCCTGCTGCAAAAATACTTCATCCAGGGCATTGCGCTCTCGGGCATCAAAGGATAAGGAGGGAAAGCATATGAAATCCCAGCGACGCGAGCTCATTGCAGGGCTGCTGTTCATTTCGCCTTGGATCATCGGATTTCTGGCCTTTACCATCTATCCGATCATCCAATCGTTTCGGTATTCGCTGTCTGATTACAATGTATTCACCGGCGTATTTACCTTCGCCGGGCTGAAGAACTATCAAACCATGCTGACCGACAGGACCTTCCAGATCTCGCTGACGAACACGCTGTACACGGTGTTTGTGGGCGTCACCGCTTCCACCGTCGTCGCGCTGGCACTGGCGCTGCTGATGGATAACAAGCGCCTGAAAGGCCAGAGCATCTTCCGCGTGGTGTTCTTCATCCCCACGCTGATGCCGCTGATCATCAGCTGCATCCTGTGGATGTGGATTCTGCAGCCGGATTACGGCCTGATCAACTCGCTGCTGCGCCTGTTTGGCGCCACCAACCCACCCGGCTGGTTGTCCAGCCCCGTCTGGGCCAAGCCCGCCATGATCCTGATGATGGTCTGGGGCTGCGGCGGATCGATCATCATCTATCTGGCGGGACTGCAGGACGTGCCCCAATCGCTCTATGAATCGGCCTCGCTGGACGGCGCCAACTTCATGCAGCGCACGTTCCACATCACCATCCCGATCATCGCGCCCGTCATGCTGTACAATGTGGTTACAGCCGTCATCGGCGTGTTCCAATGGTTCGCGGAACCACAGGTGATGACGCAAGGTGGACCAAACCAGTCGACGCTGTTCTATTCGCTCTATCTGTATCAGAACGCATTCCAGTTCAACAAGATGAGCTACGCGTCGGCCATGGCATGGGTGCTGCTCGTGATCTGCCTGATCATCATCTTCTTCCTGTTCAAGGGCTTGAACAGATTTTCGGATAACTAAGACGATCTCATTATAATAGGAAAGAAGGGCATTGCAATGGAACCGATCTTGGGCACGAACGTCATCACGCAGGTGGGCATTTTGGTCAACGATATCGAGAAAACCAGCGCGGAGTATGCCAAGTTCTTTGGCGTGCCGCAGCCTGAGCTGTTCATCACCGGCGTGCCGGAGGAGGCGCAGACCGAGTATCTGGGCAAGCCGTCCAATGCGCGCGCCAGGCAGGCATTCTTCAAGGTGGGCCCCAATGTGGACATCGAACTGATCGAGCCGGATCATGAGCCCAGCACCTGGCGCCACGATCTGGATCAGAACGGCGAAGGCTTCCATCACATCGCATTTGTCGTGAACGGCATGAAGAAATATAACGATGTGCTGAATGTTGCCGGCATGCCGCTGCTGCAAAAGGGCGAATATCCGGGCGGACGCTACGCCTACCACGATGCCAACGACTCGCTCAAGCTCATACTCGAGCTGCTGGAAAACGACTAGATCCCGCTCCCAAAAGGGAGGAAGTCCTTATTTGCTCAAACGCCCATGACACATCTGTTGTCATGGGCGCTTAATTAAGCTTTTGTGTGGCGGGGTTGATATTGCGCGCCGCATGTATTATAATTGTATACGTGTAATATGGAATACATCTGCGAAATATGATCCATGAAGGGATGCATAGCCATGAAAATAGATAAATTCCTGATCCTGATGCTGGCATTGCTGCTGTGCGCGACGAGCGCGCTTGCCAAGGCTCCTGAGGATGAGCTGCACATCGGCGTGGTCTACCCCACCGAATCCATCGATCAGGACACGCTGTTTGATGAGGGGCTACAGCTGGCGCTCGATCAGATCAACGCAAACGGCGGCGTGCTGGGCAAGCAGGTGGTGCTGCAGATGCGCGACGACAATAACGACATCACCACCGCGCTTCAGATCTCGCAAACCCTCATCGATTCGGGCATTCAGGCCGTGATCGGCCACTGGAGCAGCAACGTGTGCCAGGTGGTCAA
The DNA here is from genome assembly GCA_030265545.1 of Eubacteriales bacterium OttesenSCG-928-N13. Classification (GTDB taxonomy): domain Bacteria; phylum Bacillota; class Clostridia; order Christensenellales; family Aristaeellaceae; genus JAJDGF01. The sequence goes on along the minus strand of JAJDGF010000020.1, from coordinate 13,182 downwards.
GGAGAACTACGAGGCGAACAAGGTCGTGATGATCACGCCCGCCGCCACCAGCATGAGCCTGCTGGCCCAACCCCATCATTACATCTATCGCATGATCCCAAACAACGAGGTCTATGCCATCGCATTGGCCGACTATATCAAAGATAGCGGGCTGAACAACATCGCCATTTACTACTCTGACGATGTGTACGGCCTGAAATTTGCCAATGCCGTGGAGAAATATCTGACGCTGCACGGGCTGAACACGATAGACCGAGTCACCAGCACAACCACCGCCAACGCGGACAAGATCAAGCAGCGCTGGGACGCATTCGGTTGCGAGGGCGTGGTCATCGCGGCCGTGATGCCGGATGCCGCCAACGCCATCCATCTAATCTGTGATGCGCACGAGAACTACCCCGTCTTCGGCGCGGAGAACTTCGATCGGCTCAGCTTCACCCGCGAGATGCAAAATGACACATCGCGTATCCACATGGCCGCGTTTGACCTCAGCGAACTGGATCAGGACTTCCTGCGCGCGTTCCGCGCCGCCTACGATGCCGATCCGGACATCTTCGCCATCAGCGGCTATCAATCGCTGATGCTGCTGCATGATGCCATGCAGGCCACCGGATCCGAGGATGCCACCGCCATCGCGGACTATCTGTCGACCCTGAAGGATCAACCCTCCATCACGGGCCCGATCGATTACGATCCAGCCACGCAGGAGTTCATCGAGCATTCCCTGATGGTGCGCACGGTCAACTGACGCACCACGCCATTTCCACGATACATCCCATCCAAGGAGGGTCATCATGAGCCAAGACGACAACCGCATCCAGACGCCAGAAACCCAGCCGGAGGAGATCATCGAGCGCGCGCCAGATCAGCTGGAGCACGCGATGGTGGTCATTGATCTCAAGGCTTGGATTGCGATCGCCACGCTGCTGATTGTGCTCGTCGCCACGCTGATCTGGGCGTTCTTTGGCACGATGCCGCTGCGCGAAAACGTGACCGGCGTGCTGGTTCGAAGCGGTCGCACGATCAGCTTCTATGCGCCCGAGGACACCACGATCCTGGATCTGTCGATCGAGCGCAATGATTATGTGAATCGCGACCAGGCGATCGCCCGGATCGATCAGTCCCACCTGGTGGATCAGATCAACATGAAGATCTCCGAGGATGCACCCGCGGATGAGATCGCGCTGCTGCGCGCGGAATTGCTCGAAAGCAGCCAGATCGTTTCGTATCTGGATGGCCGCGTGCAGGACGTATTTGTGCATGCGGGCGATTATGTGACCAAGGGAACCAAGTTGGCCACCATGCTGCACAGTCCGGATGCAAATGCGAATCTGGAGTGCCTGCTGTACGTGCCGATCGATCAGATTCACGAGGTGACCAAGGGCATGAAGGTGAATGTGTTCCCCGATTTCGCCGACAAGAACACCTACGGCAACATGTTTGGCACGGTCGAGAGCATCAGCGAATATCCGGTGACGGAGAGCTACCTCAACGACGTGCTGGGCAATGATGAGCTGGCGCTGTCGTTCATGAACAACTCGGCCTGCTATGAGGTCAAGGTCAGCCTGGTCACATCCGAGGAGACCACCACCGGCTACCGCTGGACGATCTCGAAGGGGCCGGATGTGGAGATCGGCAACCTGTCGTTGTGCAATGCTGCCATCGTACTGAGCGAGAAGCGCCCGATCGACGTGTTCTTCCTGAACTGATCCATGTAAAGCTCACCGTGCAATCCATCAATCAATGAGCGAGGTGTCGCATACGAAACTGCAATATACCCAAAAGCTGATCAAAGACAATTGGCGCAACCTGCTGTACGTGTTTGTGCTGAATTTGCTGATGCTGATTCCGGCGGCAGTCTCCCCCATCTATCGCAAGGTGTTCACCGATTATATCCTGACGCGCAATGTGCTGGAATGGCTGCCGATTCTGCTCATGCTGATGATCGGCACGGCGCTGTTCACCGCGGCCATCACGCTGTTTCAAAAGCTGTGCCTGACCCGCCTGGCCAACAAGATCGAAATATCGGGCGGCAGCGCCTATTTCTGGCGGCTGCTTCGCGCGCCGATGAGCCATTTCACCAAGAACGATAGCTCCGTATTGCTATCCAAGATGAGCGCCACCAAGGGCATTTCCGGCATCCTGACCAACGGCATCCTGACGGCCGTGTTCGCCCTGATCAATGCGGTGTTCTATCTGATCATGATGTCCCGCATCGATTGGACGATGTCGCTGGTGGTGGTGGGATTGATCGTGGTCAGCTATCTGCTGAGCATGCTACAAACCAAGCTGATGGGGCGCGCGACGGCATCCACCAGCGTACCGATGCCCGAGGAGAACACGGGCACCCTGATCAAGATGGACGAGCGCAGCTCGGCCACCGGGCTTCGCAGCATCGAAACCATCAAGGGCAGCGCGGGCGAGCAGCAGCTATTTCAGCGGCTGATGAACCTGAAGGTGGCAACCGTACACTCGCGCCGCGGTACCGACTACAGCGCCGCCTCCGCGCCGCTTTCCACCTTCTCCAGCATCCTGTTTTTGAACCTGCTGCTATTCATTTCGGCGCTTCGGATCATGGAGCAGGATATGACGATCGGCTCCTACCTGGCATTTCAGGCATACGCCAGCGCATTCTTCGCACCGATGAACCAGATGCTCAATCTCAGAAAACAATTCAAGGGCTATGAAGCATCCCTCAAAAGCTTTGAAGGGGAACTGGCGCAGCAGGATGCCCCTGCCCCCTCTGCCGATGTCACGAGCGCAGAAAAGCTGAATGGACGGATCGAGTTTCGCGATGTGCGCTTCGGGTACGACCCGGAGCAGCCGGTGATCGACGGCTTCAACCTAACGGTGGAGCCGGGCAAGCGCGTGGCCATCGTGGGGCAATCGGGCGCGGGCAAGTCCACCATCATCAAGCTGCTGCAGGGGCTATATGCGCCCGATGCCGGCCAGGTGTTGATCGATGGCCGTCCGGTGAGTGAGATCCATCGCGCCACGCTGCAGCATTCGCTGGGCAGCGCCAATCAGCAGCTTTCCATCTTCTCGGCATCGATCAAAGACAACATCACGCTGTGGGACAGGGGCATATCGGACGCGGAGGTGCAGCGCGCAGCGCGTGCCGCCTGCCTGCATGAGCATATCGCCTCGCTGAATGGCGCGTATGATTACGAATTGATCGAATCGGGCCGCAATCTGTCGGGCGGACAGCGCCAGCGGCTTGAGATTGCACGCGCGCTTTTGTATGATCCGTCCATCGTGCTGATGGATGAGGCCACCAGTTCACTCGATCTGAACACCGCCGATCGCATCGAGAAGCATCTGCAGCAGCGCCATTGCACGCTGATTTCGGCCACCCAATCGGTGGGGGCGATCCGCGATTATGATCTCATTTTGGTGCTGGAGGACGGCCAGATCCGCCACCAGGGCACGCATGAGCAGCTGCTCAACGATTCCAACTACTATGCCTCGCTATTCAAATCAGAAGGGTGGATGTTGTCTTGAGTGATATCAATCATACAGAGCCCGTCCACACCGAGGACGAGCAGGCTCGCCGCTTTGAGGAGCGCCAGGCGCGCACAAATCGGCTGCTCAGTGGCGCCATGGATCGGCTGACCAACGTCAACCACCGCATGACCGCCTGGGAGACCAAGGATTTTGACGACGATGACGACCTGATCGGCGTGTGCAATGTGCTGGGGCACTATCTGGGCATGGAGATCAAGGCGCCCACGTACGACGCGGGCGAACCGAGCACGCGTCTGGAGAGCATATTGACCATGTCGGGCATGCGCTATCGCAGGGTGACACTGGTCGGCAAATGGTGGAAGCGCAACAGCGGCCCGATGGTGGGTCAGCTTTTGGACGGCACGCCTATCACGCTGCTGCCGCGCGGCATGTCCAGCTATGTGATCTACAATCCCAAGCTGGATACCACCGTCAAGGTCACAAAGGCCATCGCGGACACCATCGACGATCGCGCCACGGCGGTGTATCGCGCGTTCCCCGATTGCAAGATGGGGTTTTGGTCGATGCTTCGGTTCACGATGGGCGACCACATCTACATCGAGGGCGCCATTATACTGGTGTTCAGCTTCATCGCGTCCCTGATCCAGGTGCTTCCGCCGATCATCTCTGGTCAGATCTTTGATACGATCGTGCCCGAAAATCTGCGCGGCATGCTGGTGGAAGTGATATTGATCCTGCTGGCGTTCCAGATCGCGAACATCGGCTTTTCGGTCATCATCAATCTGGGCTTCTCCCGCATCAAGACCAAGATCGACCTGTCGATGCAGGCGGGCGTTTGGGATCGACTGCTGGGGCAGAAGCTAGAATTCTTCTATCACAACACCACCGGCGAGCTGCTCGAGAAGATCAAGGGACTGAACCAGATCAACGGCGCGCTTTCTATGGATCTGCTCAAGACCGTGCTGGCGTCCATCTTCTCGTTTGTGAATGTGATCGTGATGTATCGCTACAACGCGCACATCACGGGCTATGTGCTGCTGATGTTCCTGGGGCTTTTGATCATCACGCTCGTGATTGGTCGCATCAAATACCGGCTGGGCGTGAAGAGCGTGCACATATCAAACAAAGCAACCAGCCTGAACCATCAGCTGGTGGATGGCATTCAGCGCGTCAAGACCTCCTATGCCGAGGAGCGCGCCTATGGGCTTTGGAGCACGTACGAATCCGAATCCCGCTATCTGCAGAGCCGAATCAAGATGTTCTCCTCCATGCTTGACGCGCTCTACGCATTCTTCTCGCTGGCCTCGATCGCGTTTGTGTATGTGCTGATATCAAACGAAACTGGCGTCGGGATGGGCGTGTTCGTGGCATATATCTCCACGTTTTTGATCTTCCAAGCCGCGATGCTGAAGCTGATGGGCGTGATCAACACCATCTATGATCTGGCGCCCGCCTGGAAGAACCTGTCCCCCATCTTGGACAGCGTGCCCGAACACAGCACACGCAAGGCCACCCCGCGCGATGTGGATGGCTCGCTGGAGCTGAATCATGTGTCCTTTGATTATGAAAAATATGGTCGCACCATCCTGCACGATGTGTCGCTGCGCATTGAGAGCGGGCAGAGCGTGGGCGTGGTTGGATTGAGCGGATCGGGCAAGACCACGCTGCTCAAGCTGCTGCTCGGGCTGCATCCGCCCACGGGCGGCAAGATCTACTTCGGCGGCTATGATCTGAGCACGGTGGATCTGAACTTCCTTCGTCAACGGCTGGGTGTGGTGCTGCAAAATGCGGATGTGCCGCCCGGCACGATCTTCGCGATCATCTCCGGGAACGACCCGAATGTCTCTGCGCGCGATGTGATGCATGCGCTGGAGAAGGTGGGTTTATCAGACGAGGTCAAGGCCATGGAACACGGCATCTATACGCTGCTGGACGCGGGTGGTCGCGCACTGTCCGAGGGGCAGCGTCAACGGCTGATGATCGCTCGCGCGATCGTCAAATCTCACAAATACATCTTCTTTGATGAGGCCACCAGCCGCTTGGACAACCTGGCGCAAAAGCAGATCATGCAGACGCTAAGCGGCCTTGAAGCCACCAAGATCATCATCGCGCAGCGGCTGGCCACGGTGGAGCATTGCGACCGCATCATCGTGATTGACAAGGGCAAGGTGCTGGCAGAGGGCACCTATGACGAGCTGATCAACCAGCAGCACATCTATGGCGTGCTATTCAATCAGCCGGAGCCCGCCGCGCAGGCCTAACCCATTGCCAACGTCGCCATAAGGAGGCCTCAATATGCACCGTTTCACACACAAGCAGGATAGCCTATACCATCTGGAATCGGACGAGGTGCAAGCTGCCATCGAGCAGCTGGCGCGCTATGAGAACTTCCATGAGCAGCTGCTTCAAGATCAGATCGATGCCGAGCGGGAGCTGGCCGAACTGCGGGGGCAGAACAAGCAAAAGACGGTCAAGTTCCGCGAGCTGCTCACTAACCGCATGATTGAGAGCAACATCCTGGCCATGCTGAAACGGCATGGCATCCAATAGCATGACAAAAGACAGCCGGAGGAATTTTACGAATGAAAACACGCGAAAAAGCACGCCGTTTCAGCGGCAGATGGCTATTGTTTTGGGGTGCGATCATCCTGCTGGCGCTGTCGGTGCGCGATCTGTATGTGCGCATTGACACCGTATCCTGGGCCATGAAGGGGCTGTACAACCTGTGCATCCATGAGGGCATCCCGTTCGCGCGGGCGCTGACCTATTTCGACAATAGCATGCTGATGCTGATCTCGTATCTCATGCTCTGCACGCTGCTTGGGCTGATCTCCCTGTTCGCGCGCAATCGACCAGGAGCCGGGTATCTGCTGATCCCGATGTGTCTCGCGCTGGGTGCGTGGGGCGTGTGGGGACTGCATCTGGTGCCCAATCTGCTGGGTCTGAGCATGGACGGACTGCAACTGCTGCCGATGGCCATCATCGTGCTGGGCTGCACCATCAACATCGTGCAATCCCTCATGCGCAAACGCCATCACCATAGCCGCCACTCGCACGCCACGAAGCCAGCCCAGGCATAGCACAGATCTATCATGCAAAAAACCTCTCCGAGTTGGATCGGAGAGGTTTCGTGTTTTTGCTGAATCCCACGGGCGGTATGGAGGCCGCTGTCATTGTCTGCAAGATGCGCGATAGTCGCGCGGGTTCATCCCCACATGCTTTTTGAACAGGTAGCGGAAATAGTGCGGGTCATTATAGCCAACCAGTTCGGCAATTTCGCCCGAGCTGGTATCGGTCGTTTTCAGGTAATTCTTGGCCTTCTCCATACGCAGCCGAGTCAGGTATTCGATGAACGTGACCCCCATCTCCTGCCCAAACACGGTGCAAAAGTGGTTGTTTGACAGCGCCACATGCTCCGCCACATCGCGCAGCATCATTTCGGGCTTTTGGTGGTTGTTCTCGATGTACTGGCATGCCTTGCGCACGGTGGCGCTGTAGCGGGTGGCCGACTGCTCATCGCGATAGCGAAGCGCCGCGCCCAGCAGCTCCGTGCCCACATTCAGGATATCATCCGCCGAATGCACGCGCTCCATCAACCTCTGCGTGTTCAACCCATCCTGCAGCACCTCTTCCGGTTCCCCGCCGCTCTGCTTGATGATGCGGGACGCCACCAGCATCATATCCACGATCACATAATGGATCATCAGCTGCGACATCAATGCCGTCGGCCCAAGGCTGCTCAGGTACTCATGCAGCGTCTTTTGCACATCGTTGACCGAGCAATATTGCAGCTGCTCATACAGCGGCGTGATGTCCAGCTGCATCAGCTTGGGCGGCGGATCGGTGTTGATGTCCGAGGCGCCCATGATCAAATTGCGTCCGTTCATCGCGCCCAACACCTTGCCCGCGTTCGCGAGGGACTGCCCGATCTCGCCCAGTGCCTGCATCGCCGCACCGATCGCGATGCGGATCATGACGCCGGTGCGTTCCACTTCATGCTTCACCGCCTGCGCAAACGCATACGCGCGCTCCTCCAGATCATCCACCGTATCCCCCATCACCAGCACGCAGATCATCCCCGCGCGCTGACAAAGATACACGCTGCCGCCGTATCCATCCGCGAAGCGCTCCACCGTGCCGCGCGCATATAGCAGCTGCGCCGGATCATTGAGCGCCATCAGCATCACACAATAATGGTTCGCCAGCAGGTTCATGCGCAGCTTCCTGGCCTCGGCCAACGTCTGCTCCTGATTGACGCCATCCAGCAAATTGTTCAGGCAGCTCTCCCGCATCAATCGACTGGACGATTCCAGCTGCCGCTTAAGTGCGTTGATATCCGCCTGCTGCGCGCGCTCCTGCGAGATGTTGCCCGCGATGCGCTGCAGCACCTCGGTCAATTCGCTGACGCTGACCGGCTTGAGCAGATACTCCTTCACCCCCAGCGAGATGGCCTCCTTGGCATAGGCGAAATCGTCGTGTCCGCTCAGGATGATGATATGGATCCAGGGCATCGTGCGCGTGACGCGACGACACAGCTCCAGCCCGTCCATGAACGGCATGCGGATGTCGGTGATCAGGATATCCGGCTTGAGCTCCTGGATCATGGACAGCGCAATTTCGCTGTCTGGCGCCTCGCCACACAGCACAAATCCCTCTTCATCCCAATGCATATTGTTGCGAATGCCCTCGCGGATCACGATCTCGTCATCGACCAAGAACACCTTGTACATTATATGTCACCCATCTCTTTCACCGGCACAACGAAGCCCACGATGGTGCCCTGCTCCGCGCCGCTCTCGATCTTCAGGCCATCCGGTTGGTTGTAATACAGTTTGATGCGCCGATCCACGCTGATCAGGCCATAGCCCGATTCCGCGGTGAGCGGCTCCGAATCCCGGAGGGAGGCGCGCACCTGCTCCAGCCGCTCGGCGCTCATGGCAGCGCCATTGTCGGACACGGCGACATGCATGAAATCATCCTCTCGCCATATGCGCACGCGAAGCAGCCCACCGCCGCGCCGATTCTTGATGCCGTGATACAGCGCGTTCTCCACCAGCGGCTGAATCAGCAGCTTCAATATCTGCGATTGTAGCAGGCTCTCGTCCAGCTCAATCTCATATTTCAGGATGTCGCGATAGCGCACGCGCAGGATGGTCAGATAGCCCTCCAGATGCTCTCGCTCCTGCTCCAGCGTGATCCAGTCCTTGCCGTTGTTGAGCGACGAGCGGAAGAAGTTGCTCAGCGCGCGGGTGATCTGGATCACCTCGCTGTAGCGCTTGCTCTCGGCCAACCAGATGATCGCGTCCAGCGTATTATACAGAAAATGCGGCGTGATCTGCGCCTGCAATGCGCGCAGCTCGCTCTTTTTGAGGTTCTGCTGCTCCTCGGTATTCTCCCGGATCAGCCGCTGCAGCTGCTCAGCCATCGCGTTCATGCTGCTGGTCAGCTCCTTGAGCTCCTCCACCTCCGGCTCCGGCTCCCGCTCGGACAATTCGCCCGAGGCGATGCGTCCTGCGAACGCCATCAGCTGCTCGATCGGCTCACGGATCGAGCGAGACAAGGATTTCTGCGCCTGCATCGCAAACGAAAGTGCGACGATCAGCAGCAATATCTCGACCAATAACGTGATCCAAATCAACTGCTGCATGCGGTCACTGGCCGCGGCGGATGAGTCGATATCGGCATTGATGGAGTCCTGCAACGTCTCAAGCAGCAGCGTGCTCACGTTTCGGATCTCCTCCAGGCTGGCCATGTTTTGATCCACGCCGCCATCCGCGCCCATCTGTTCGCCCAGTCCATCGATCAGGCTGTGCATCGTGCCCAGCGTGCGCCGCGCCACCTCCAGCTGGAACCGGCTGGCGGCGTCGCTTCGGATCAGCTGCCCCAACTGCGCATCGGCGCTGTCCAGCATATCGTATTGTCTGCCGTCCTCAAAGCGCGTGCGTCCCACCACGATATCGGACATCTCAATCATCAGCTCATCGCGGATCAGCGGCATCAATGACGCCACATGCTTCATCTGCGCGATGACCGAATGATATTGACTGGAGAACACCACCATCAGGCAGATGGCGATCAGTGCGGGCACCAGCATCAGCGAAACCAGCACGCTGTGCGCCCAGCGGATGCGGGCCTGCAAGCTGCTGCCGCGGCTGCCCGTCAAAAACTTGTCCATCAACTTCATCGATCAGTATCCTCTCGCGGGCAGATGCTCCAGATTCTCGTCGTACTCACTGAACACACGCTCGGACGAATGGGTGATGCGCGGGATGGCCTCCCCCGCCGCCAGCTTCTTGCTCAGCTGCATGATCAGATCCCCGATCAGCGGCGTGCATTCCACGACGCAGTTGATCTTGCCCTGCATGAGCAGGTCGATCGCGCCCTGCTCGCCATCCACCGTGATGATCACGATGTCCTTGCCCGGGTTCAGTCCGGCCTGTTCAATGGCCTCGATCGCGCCCAGCGTCATGGCATCGTTGTGCGAAAACATCACGTCGATGTCCTGCACCTCATCCAATATATTGCTCATGCATTCCTTGCCCTTGGAGCGCAGAAAATCGCCCGATACGCTGTGCACCACCTGCCAGCCGGGCTGCTCCGCGATGATCTCGCGGAAGCCATCCGCGCGCTCCCCGGCGGGGGTGGAGCCGATGGTGCCCGCGATCTCCACGATGCGCACATCCTGTTTCCCTGCCATCTTTTGCAGCAGGAAACGCCCCGCATCGCGCCCTTCTTCCAGAAAGTCGGAACCCACAAACCCGGCAAATAGGTTCTCGTCCTCCACATTGATCTTCCTGTCGGTCAGCAGCACCGGGATCCCCGCCTGCTTGGCCTCGGTCAGCACGTTGTCCCAGCCGTCCTCCACGATCGGCGAAAACGCAATCACATCCACCTGCAACGAGATGAACGAGCGCAGTGCCTTGATCTGATTTTCTTGCTTTTGATCGGCATTTTTGAGGATCAGCTGCACGCCCGCCTCTTCCGCTGCACGGCGAATGTCCTCGGTATTGCCCACGCGCCAGCCGCTCTCAGAGCCCAGCTGCGCAAAGCCCACGATCAATGAGCTGGATTCGGGCTCCTGCCGTCCACTGCATCCGCTGAGCAGCAGCACAAGCGCCAGCATGCAAAGTGCCATCCGTTTCATGGGACATCTCTCCTTATAAAGCGCGCGCTATTGGCGGGTGTCCTGGCCCGATACGATCTTTTCGATCAGCTCCAGCAGCCGATCCAGCCCCGTGCCATCCTCGGCCGAAAACGGGATCACTTCCCAGGGCTGCACGCCCATCGCGCGGCAGATGGCGGGCATATTGCGCGACCGGGCGGCCTTGCTCAGCTTGTCCGCCTTGGTGGCGAGTACGGTGAATTCGATGCCGTAATGGCGCAGATAGCTGACCATCATCTGGTCGTCCTTGGTGGGCTCATGACGAATGTCCACCAGCTGCAACACGTGCTTTAGATGCTGGCTGCCCGAAAGATAGCCCTCGATCATCGCGCCCCATTTCTTTTTCTCGTCGATCGGCGCGCGCGCAAAGCCATAGCCGGGCAGATCGACCAGCATGAACGTCTCATCGAAATTGTACAAGTTGATCAGCCTGGTCTTGCCCGGCTCAGACGAGATGCGCGCCAGCTTTTTGTTGTGCCCCAGCCGGTTGATCAGGGACGATTTGCCCACGTTGGACTTGCCGCAGGCGGCGATTTCGGGCATACCCTGCCCCTCGAATTCCCTCAGCTGGCTCAACGAGCTGACAAAGCGCGCGGTCTTCACAATCATCAACGATATCCCTCCAAAATACGATCGACCCAGGTTGTACTGGGTCGATATTTGTTAGTTGGTCAATACGTAGTTCAGCGCCTGATCCACGCGCCCAATCATATGCACATTCAGCTGCTCTCGGATGTCCTTGGGCAGCTCCTCTAAATCCTTTTCGTTCTCCTTGGGCAGCAGCACCTCATGGATGCCCATGCGATGCGCGGCCAGCAGCTTCTCCTTCACGCCGCCGATCGGCAGCACGCGCCCGCGCACGGTGATCTCGCCCGTCATGGCGATGTCCTGCCGCGCAGGCCTGCTGGTGATGGCGCTGACCATGGCGCAGGTGAGCGCCACGCCCGCCGATGGGCCGTCCTTCGGGGTTGCGCCCTCGGGCACATGGATGTGCAGGTCGTTGCTCTTATAAAAATCGGTCGGGATGCTGAGCGTGTCCGATTTGGAGCGGATGTAGCTCAGCGCAGCGCGCGCCGATTCCTGCATCACGTCCCCCAATTGACCCGTCAGATCCAGCTTGCCGCTGCCCGGCATGGCCACCACCTCAACGGACAGGGTCTCTCCGCCCACGCTCGTCCAGGCAAGCCCGTTGACCAGCCCGGTTTCGGGCTGCTTCTCTCTCGCATCGCGCAAAAAGCGTCGCACGCCCAGATAGTCCTTGATCCGCTTCACGCCGATGCGGATCAATGCGCGATCCTGCTCGGGCCCCTCCAGCCACATGACGGCCGCCTTGCGGATGATCGATCCCAGCTCGCGCTCCAAATTGCGCACGCCCGCCTCGCGGGTATAGCCATCGATCACCTCAATGATGGCGCGCTTGTCGATGCGCACCTGCGCATTGGTCATCCCATGCGATTTGAGCTGCTTGGGCCACAGGTGGCGACGCGCGATCTCGGCCTTCTCCTCCATGGTATAGCCGGGCACACGGATCAGCTCCATGCGATCAAGCAACGCCGCGGGGATGCTGTCGAGCGAATTGGCGGTCGTGATGAACAGCACATTGGACAGATCAAACGGCGCCTCCAGATAGCTATCGCTGAAGGTCTGGTTCTGCTCCGGATCGAGTACCTCCAGCATCGCACTGGCCGGGTCGCCCCGAAAATCAGAAGCCATCTTGTCGATCTCGTCCAGCAGAAACACCGGATCCATCGAGCCGGCCTGCTTGATGCCAGATATAATGCGTCCGGGGATCGCGCCCACATAGGTGCGCCGATGCCCGCGAATCTCCGCCTCGTCCCTTAGGCCGCCCAGCGAAAGCCGCACGAACTTGCGCCCCAACGCCCGCGCCACCGACTGCGCGATGGAGGTCTTGCCCACACCGGGAGGGCCAACCAGGCACAGGATCGGCCCGCGCAGATTGCCCTTCAATCCGGTCACCGCCAAATATTCCAGGATGCGGCGCTTGACTTGATCCAGCCCAAAATGGTCCTTCTCCAGCACCTGCCGCGCATGGGTCAGATTCACATCCCCCGACGTGCTCACACCCCAGGGCAGATCGAGCAGATATTCGATATAATTCATCGCCACAGAACCCTCCGGCGAACCGGGGGCAATATGGTTGAAGCGCTTCAGCTCATGCTCCACCTTATCTCGCGCGGTATCGTTCATGCTGGACTCATTCAATCGGCGGCGCAGCCTGTCCCGATCCAGCTCCTCCTCATCGCCCAACTCGGAGCGGATCGCCTTGAGCTGCTCGCCCAAGTAGTATTCTCGCTGATGCTGATCGATGCTCTCGCGCACCTTCTCCTGGATGGATTGCTCGAGCTTCAGCACCTCGATTTCGCGGGTCATGATCGAGCACAGCGATTGCACGCGATCCATCAGATCGCGGCTTTCCAGGATCAGCTGCTTGTCCTTCACAGTGGTCAGCAGATAGTTCGCAAGCGTGTCGCTCAGCACATCCGCGTTGTCCTCGCCCTTCAAGATCTGATCCAATTCGGCAGAGGATATGCCCT
>JAJDGF010000019.1 GCA_030265545.1 Eubacteriales bacterium OttesenSCG-928-N13 | reverse complement strand
CATCGAGGAAGTGCTGGTTTGCGCGATCAATCAGGTGCTGTGTGAAAAACGCGATTTCCTCGCCGTGCTGCAAGGGAATGTTGAGGCCGTGCTTCTTCAAAAAAATGATCAGGCGCTCGCCGATATCGACGAACGCCTGGAGGAACTGCAAATCCAGCTTGTGAAGCTTGCCAGCTCCAACGTGGATTATGGCGCGGTCGGCGATGAGATTTACCGCCTTCGCGAAGAAAAACAAAGGCTCTTGATTGAAAGCGCCAATCGCGACGAGCAGAAAAACCGCATCGACGATATGGGTGCATTTCTCCGGGAGCAGCGCGTGGACATCGCGCAGTACGACGAGCAGCTTGTTCGGCGGCTGGTCGAGAAGGTTACGGTTTTCGGGGATAGGTTCTCCATTGAGTTTAAGTCGGGTATCATGGTGGATGTTAAGGATTAGGCATTGTTCATGCAGAGGGCTGCGTGATACGGAGAACCGTCAGACTGTTACTCGCTTCACGTCTATATCACCCACCATTGGCGGTTCATTGCATTTGCTGATTCGGCAAGTAATAATACTTTCCATTTTTAATTATGAGTTCCACATTATCCGCATAAACATCTTTCGTCTGATTCACACTATCAATTGCTATGTCAGCTTGCGATACGATCTCTCGGGCTATCGGCTTCTTGATAGCTTTGTAATTATGCCTTTCATCAATCCATCCCAGTGGGGTTGAAATTATAGCTTCGATACCCGTTTTGGAGACCCGTTCCTTGCTCAAATCTATTCTGAGCGTCTCTACCTGTTTGCTATGCCACGCGCTGAGAAGCGTTCGCGTTTGCACCGACAGCCCTGCGTATTTCCTATATAGAGCGTAGCTCTGGTCAGACGATATGCTGCCTTTTCCGAGCAAATATGTCAGCTTGCTTATTTCTTCAAGCACAGATAATAGAACATTTTGAAAACCAACTAGTGCTTTGAGCTCAACAATTGCAGTCTCGTATTCGCTAAAGGCTGGGGTTGTGTTTTTTTTCGTGATATCCGCAATGGTAATGTTGACTTGCCCCAATAACTCTGTGGTGGTCGCCTTAATGTTCTCTAGTGTGGAGATTTTGAGCATGCGTTGACTGTCGTCCTCTAATATCTCCGTACTGAACTGAGAGATTTCACTTACCAGTGATATGACCGATAGGATTCGGCTCTTGAACTCTCTGTTTTGAAAGTCGCTAATTTTGCTAACGTTCTTCGAAAGTGCTTCCAGCTTTGTGTCAATTACAGACATATAGTATTGACCGACAATGAGAGAAACAACATTCATCACATTTGCTGTCATGTTTGCTGCATTTGTAGCTTTTGAAATATTTGCAGGTGTAACTTCACTCGCCTTTTGCATGTTAATCCGCACTAAATTCGCATGCTCTCTAATATTCTTTGGTCCATAGGCGAATCCACGAAACGCACCACCCATACTTCGAGACTGAACCAGATTTTTACCAGGCGACAGTATAGCCCTATATATATCACCACCTTGGATCGCTTCATTTACTGATTTCACAGCTGCGTTAGCGGCATTTGCTGTTTGTTGCAATGCGGTATTTGCCGCATTGGATGCAAAAGTCCTAGTTGCTATTTGAGCAACCGCAGGAAATGCCTGTGATATACGAGCCACTACGGTTTGATCAGTAATTTCGATCAAATCGCTTTCATTTATCTTAGTTGTTGCGGGCAGGAGCTCAATGGGTATATCGAAAAGGTCGCTATGTTTTCCAGATGCTGGTGGCATATTAGCTGAAGCAAACATCTCTGCACTTTCTCTGCAATTATGAATGACACGCTTCCTTTTTCGCAACATAGCAACCACAAGAGCAGTTACGAGTATGGCGATTATCGCCAACGCTACTGGTATCGTATGTTCCATCGAATTATCACTCCAGTTTTTAGATCTTAGTATAATCATTCAAATTGGTTTGGTTTCTAATCAAAGGACTGACCACATCCAACCCGTTCACTCAAAAATCAAAACATCTACCCTGTACACACGCGAACACCAAACATCCATCCTGCTCACACGCGAACGCCGATATCTAACCTGTGCATACGCCGAACAAAATGCCCGTTTTGACTTGTTCCCATGAACCGAGAAAACAACGATTCCTGTCATCCTAATTTTTCGCCTTCAAACCTCAAAAACCCCGCATTTACAGGCCTTTTCACCCCATCACTTCTCCACCCTCGACATCAATGCTACCGTCTCGACGTGGCACGAGGTTATTGGATTGATGTCCATTGTGTTTTTACACGCGCATCCGTTCGCGGGAATGAGTCAACGGTAGGTTTCGGGGGAATCAACTGTCCACGGGAACAAGGCAGCAGCAGATGTATACTCGTTGCCCGTTCGCGGAAACAGGTCAATGGTTTCATGGTTCAATACCACCATTCTCCGCATCCTTCATCACTCTGCCATCTTCTGTTTTCCACTCTATGTTTCCATTTGTCGGGGCACCGAGCACAAATGATGATGCTCCCGATGGAGTTTTGAACAACACATCGATCAAAAGGACGTTTTTATCATCAATGTTTTCCTTGTTGTAGTCACGCGCTGCTTTAGCGGAGTCCGGGCAACTGGGAACGAGAACCTTGCGAAGCACGCTCCCTGCTAGCACAACGATCCCCTCATTCGTAAGGCGGCTCTTCGCATTCGCGCCACTTCTCTTAATATAGAAAGCTTGGTCATCGGTGGACGGTGTAGTGGTTTGTGAAGCAGCGACGGGCGAGGTCTGTAAAATCGGCTCAAACACTTTATGTCCGAGCGTTCCCATTACGATCCGTGCATAGTCAATGAACTCTTCCAGTTCGCTTTCCTTTTCCTCGGTGATGTTGCCGGAAGTTGGATCATTGCTATTCTTCACCAGATATCGCTTTGCCGAAGCGGCCATATTGGTAAAGCGGTTTTCAAGATAACTTATCTCTGTCGGTCCAAAGGAGTTATTTGAGGTCGTAAATACAACTGCTTCCGTCCAATAGTCTTTGTCCGGGTTACGTTTATGCTCCTGCAGGCGGTAGAGAATCCCCTCGCCGTTTTTTCTGACGCCCGCTTGCCCCACATATGCGACGTTCTCTCCTGTCTGATCGGATGAACCAAACAGGAAATAGACGCCACTCTGCGAGAGGTCGTCGCGCCCCTTGCACTTCTCCAACTCAGTGCGCGGAATTTTATAGGCCACGCCAGTCCAGTTAGCAAGTGTGCATTTGATGCGTCCGCTGGGATCGCCGTCCATCAGAAATAGATTGATGCTCTTTCCTCTTGTAACCATGGTTTTCTCTCCAGTCGATTGCAAATTCGCCTTAAACTCGCGCCAATCCGAGACCAGTTTTGTTTACTCTTACGTTGGCTTCATATTGAAAAGCTTGCGCTACCAATGCCAAAGTATTTCTCAAAGAATGTCTTCAACTTATCAATGATACCCTGTTTCTTCATTTCTCTATTTCCGCCGCCAAATCGGCTCACGGGAGGCATAATCCTATCAATATCCGTACCAACGGTCTTTATCTCGCCTTCCCGGAAAGCGTTATCCAAGAAAATACGAGTTTCCGCTGGTTTCAGCTTTTCCTCCTGAATTAGTGTTGCAAGATCCCTCTCTCGTTGCTGAGCAACAAATCCATGCCATTCACTCATGACATCCTCTACGTCGTTGACCCCTGCAATAAAGGTTTCAATCAACTGTTTTTTGCTACGCAGCTCAGGGCTGGCGTCGATCGCCTTTTTAATGGTGACGAGAACCTCTTTGTCTTCGCAGTGCGTATCATGGTACTTCTTCACCAACATCAGAATATAGTCGATATTGATTTCGATTTGCTTGATCAGCTCGATCTCGAATACGATATCGTCAATAATGTCGGTACTTTCCCCATTTTCACGCTTGCGTTTCCATTCGTCGCGCAAGTCTTGGTATCTGCCAAGATAATCCTGCAGGTCGCGCTCGGTGAGCATTTCTTTCCCTTTGAATTCATCGAAGGAAGTCAGCAGATTACGCATTCGCAGGATGGCGCCAAACAGCGAAATAAAGTCTTTCTGATTCTGTTCGCCAATAATCTGCGGTTCTGAAAGAGGAAACTTGTTTGATAAGTCCTCAATCATGTCAACATAGCCTGGTTTGGGGGTGCCGTCAACGGACTCATAGCCGTAATAGTAATCTTTGAAGCTCTGCAGTAAAACGATGCCACCGGCATTCTTATCTCCAAACAGCGAAATCGCGCTGTCCACTCTCTTTTGCATATTGCGGAAGCAAACCACATTGCCGAAAGTTTTGATCGAATTCAGGATGCGGTTGGTACGGCTGAATGCCTGAATCAAGCCATGCATCCTGAGATTTTTATCAACCCACAGCGTGTTGAGCGTGGTGGCATCAAAGCCTGTAAGGAACATATTGACCACAATCAAGATATCCAGTTCTTTGTTCTTCATCCGCAGAGAAACATCCTTGTAGTAGTTCTGGAACTTGTCCGATGATGTGTCATAGTTGGTATGGAACATCCCATTATAATCGACAATTGCACTTTCCAGAAAATCGCGGGAGCTCTTGTCCAGTGCGGAAGTATCCTCCGGGTTTTCTTCATCGAGGATTCCATCGGCTTCTTCCTCGTTTGCGGCGTAGCTGTAGATTACCGCAATTTTCAATTGCTTGGTGGGGTCTGCCTGCATCTGTTTGCGGAACTCCTCATAATACAGCTTGGCCATGTTCACAGAGGCCACTGCAAAAACAGAGTTGAAACCGCTGATGCGCTGCTTTCGCTTGATTTCCTCAACCGCACCCCGCTCCGCCGATGCCACGTCCGTTATGTTTGTCAGCTGATTGAAAATGTACGACTTATCGCCACGATAGGTCTTTTGATCGAAATGTTCTAAAATGTAATTTGCCACAAGAGAAATGCGTTGCGGAGCCATGAACGCTTTTTCGCGGTCAATATCCCACACTTGTTCGTCATCAATGTCCCAACCACTATCCATCGTTTTAATATAATCAACACGGAACGGCAACACATTCTTATCATTTATGGCATCAACGATTGTATAGGTATGAAGCTGGTCTCCAAAGGTCTGCTCAGTGGTGAAAAACTGTGCATTCTTTGCGCGACCCGCGTTGGCAGAGAAGATTGGCGTTCCGGTAAAACCGAACATGTAATACTTCTTAAAGCTCTGCACGATGGCTGTATGCATATCCCCGAACTGACTGCGGTGGCACTCGTCAAAGATAATTACCACATGCTTGTTATATACCGAGTGCTCTTTATTTTTCTTGATGAAGGTGGACAGCTTCTGGATGGTGGTAATGATGATACGCGCCTTTGTACCGGCAAGCTGTTTTTGCAAAACGGCGGTAGAGGTGTTGCTGTTAGCAGCACCTTTTTCGAATCGGTCATATTCCTTCATAGTCTGGTAGTCCAGATCCTTCCGGTCTACCACGAACAGAACTTTATCTATAAATGGCAATTGCGAGGCGATGCGTGCGGTCTTGAAGGAAGTCAAGGTTTTACCCGATCCAGTGGTATGCCAGACATAGCCACCGGCGGCAATATCGCCGTATTTTCTGTAGTTATGCGCAATGTCGATTCGATTGAGAATGCGCTCGGTGGCGGTGATCTGATAAGGACGCATCACCAGCAGCATATTTTCTGAGGTAAAAACACAGTACCTCGTCAGAATATTCAAAATGGCGTGCCGGGCAAAGAAGGTCTTTGTAAAGTCAATCAGATCGGGAATCGTCTTGTTGTTGGCATCCGCCCAGAACGAAGTAAACTCAAAACTGTTGCTGGTTTTGCCCTTTTTCGTTTTGCCGGAAGCCGCGTCTTTGATGGCGTTAAACCGGGTGCTGTTGGAATAATACTTGGTATTCGTACCGTTGGAGATGACAAAAATCTGCACATACTCAAAAAGACCACAGCCCGCCCAAAAGCTGTCGCGTTGATAGCGGTTGATCTGATTGAACGCCTCACGGATGGCAACGCCCCGGCGTTTTAGCTCGATATGTACCAACGGCAGGCCATTGACAAGCACGGTCACATCATATCGGTTATCATAGTTTGCACCGTCATCTTTGCCGAGGACATACTGGTTAATCACTTGCAAGCGGTTGTTATGGATGTTCTTTTTGTCAATCAGCGTGATGTTCTTGATCATGGCGTCATCACGCTTTAGCGCTTGTACATAATCCTCTTGTATTTTGCGGTTCTTTTCTACGATACCCTCGTTTTTGTTGGCGATGCATTCGGCGAAAAACCGCTCCCACTCGCCATTGGTGAACGAATAACCATTAAGCTCTTCCAGCCGGGTACGCAGGTTGGCAATCAAGTCCGCCTCGGCGTGGATGGGCAGATAGTCATAGCCCTGCTCGCACAGCAGGCGGATAAACTCCTGCTCTAATGCAGCCTCGCTCTGGTAGCTGTCCGAGCGGTTTCTGACCGGCTCATATTCGGTGACAACTGTGTTTTGGTTGGTTTCGGCGACGATGTTGAAATAGGGCATTGTTTAACCTCCTTGCTGTGAGAGTTCTTTGAATGTTAGCAGCTTATCCCGGTAGTATTCGTATTGCTTTTGCCGAGCTGCGATTTCGGCGGGGAGACCTGATGAGAGGTCATTACAGATGGCTTCAAAATTATCCAAAATTTCAACAATCTTGTTTTGAACATCAAGTTCAGGTAGCGGCACTTTATAGTCAAGCACCTTTTGAAAGTCAAGAGAATCAACTGTTCCACCTTGTTTTTTTGTTGCTATACGAATGTTGTCTGCATACGTTTGTAAGACATGAAAGGCATATCTCGAATGCACTCCGTCTCGCACAATCAGCGCCTTGATATCTTGATTAACCGTTGCTCGAAAGGGAACATATGCTACGGGGAATGTATGCTTTAAAATGCCAGACCGCGTTACGATTACGACCACCCCAGATGGAAGCAGATTCATGCCACCTTCTGCAAGCGCCTTTTCGGTAATATGATCTTCCGTATCTTCGAGAGTAGTGACTTTCATGTCTTTTGAAGAAATCCAAGGAATCGTTCCGTTCTCCCAAAACTCCTTATTTGCCATGCTTGGTGTTTTACCACCGCACCATTTCCCTAGATCACGGATAGGCACCATTTCAGCAGAGTTCTGTGGCCTTTCAAGCAGCTTCGTTTGATAATAACTGCACTGTTTCTTTCTCGCTGTAAGCTCCGCTGTAAGCTCCGCTGTAAGCTCCGCTGTAAGCTCCGTGAAATTGTCCAGTATACGGACAATTTCTTCTTGGACGGGCAGTGGCGGGACAGGGATTACGATATCACGAATCGCAGGAACACTAGAGTGCACAACCTTGCTCTTCACCTTGCCCTTGCTCTTCTGATTTTGCGCTATTGTTGTAGAAAGCGCATAGGAAAGATACTTAGGATTCTCATTATGCTTTAGTACAACTATATCGCCACCCGCCAAGCATTTTCCACGGCCAACATATGCGCAGGATTTCGCTATTTCATCAACGCTTTCACCTGTAATTGCAAAAAGAACATCTCCATGATCGAAATATTTCCTGTTCGTGATAGAACCTTCATTGGTATGTGAAACGCACTGATTGAACCAAATACCATAAGTCGTATATATTTCCCCATAACGAACACAAGGGATGCCATCAGTCGTCACTTGATCCCTCGTGATTCCAGAACCTCTGTAGACATTGGTCGCAATATCGCCAAGCGTTCTATACCTCACCCCCTCCGGGCAAAACTCCTTAATCAGCTCATTTAGCCTGCTCATACGCCCACCTCAATCTCCTCGATGATCTGGCGAATGGCTGCGCGCAGTTCATCCTCACGCTTTACGATCTCCTCGATCTCGGCGTTCAGTTTCACGATATCGATCTTCTCGCGGGTGTCCTTCGCCTCCACATAGGTAGTAACCGAGAGATTATAATTATTTTCGCTGATTTCGTCATAGGTGGCCAAATGGGAAAAGTGAGGCTCTTCCTCGCGCTTCGCAAACACATCCACGATACGACCGATGTTCGTCGGCTCTAGCTTGTTGTTGTTAGTCACCTTAATGCACTCATTGGTTGCGTCAATAAACAGAGTCTTGTTGTCCTTCTTGTTTTTCTTCATCACCATGATGCAGGTAGCTATGGATGTACCGAAAAACAGGTTGCTGGGCAATTGGATGACGCAGTCCACAAAGTTGTTGTCGATCAAGTATTTGCGTATTTTCTGTTCCGCGCCGCCACGGTACATAATGCCGGGGAAGCAGACGATTGCTGCAGTTCCATTGCTTGCAAGCCAAGAAAGGCTGTGCATGATAAACGCCATGTCTGCCTTACTCTTTGGTGCCAGCACTCCGGCGGGGGCAAAACGTGGATCGTTGATGAGCAAGGGGTTTTCATCGCCCGCCCACTTGATGGAATAGGGCGGATTGGAGACGATCAGTTCAAAGGGTTCATCGTCCCAGTGCTGTGGGTTGATGAGCGTATCTTCGCACTCTACATCAAACTTATCAAAGCCAACATCGTGCAAAAACATATTAATGCGGCAAAGGTTGTAGGTGGTGATATTGATCTCCTGCCCATAGAATCCGGTGGTTACCGCATTTTTGCCCAGAACTTTTTCTGTTTTTAAAAGCAGAGAGCCAGACCCGCAAGCAGGGTCATATACCTTGTTAATGGTTTTCTTACCCACTGTGCCAAGACGGGTCAACAGCTCCGATACATCCGCCGGGGTAAAAAACTCGCCGCCGGATTTGCCTGCATTGGAGGCGTACATGGTCATTAAGTATTCGTAGGCATCACCAAAAGCATCTATATCATGGTCTTTGAAGGAACCAAGATTCATGCCGGCGACGCCGTCCAGCAGTTTTAATAGACGTTCATTCCGTTTTAATACAGTGCTTCCCAGTTTATTGCTGTTTACATCAAAGTCATCAAATAATCCAGCGAAACTGTTCTCCGAATCGCTGCCCTTGGCCGATTCTTCAATGTGGCGAAACACTTCTTCCAGCTTCTCGTTGAGCAGCTTTTCTTTTCCGTCTGGATATGTCCAGCCTTCTCTGCTGGCTGCCCTAGCTCTCACGTTGCAGAAAAGTTCACTGGGCAGGATGAAAAACCCTTTCTCCTGTACTAAGCCAGCGCGGGCTTCCTCCGCATCAGCATCCTGCAACTTTGAGTAGTCAAAACCGATATTTCCAGCTTCAATCTCGCCCTCGTTAATATAGGCAGTCAGGTTTTCCGAGATATAACGATAGAACATCGTTCCCAGCACATAGTTCTTAAAATCCCATCCGTCTACGGCACCGCGCAGCTCGTCGGCAATCGCCCAAATGGCACGATGGAGCTCGTCCCGCTCCTGCTCTTTTTTCATATCAACCATTGTTCGTCACCTCCGAATTATTCTTGTCTGCATCTGCGCTTGCGCCGCTTTTAATCCAGGCGTCAACTTCGGACACTCTAAATTTATAAAGTCGCCCAACTTTATGGAAGGGGATGGCATTTTTCTTGACCCAAGACCGGATGGTGTCCTTACTGCATCCAACGTGTTTAGAAATCTCTTCGAGGCTGAGCCACCGTTCTACCGCAGTTGCTTCACTATCTTTCATGTCCAATAAAGCTCCCTTCCAAAGAGTCATACCTATTTTTGAACTCGTCATAGAATTCCTTTACCCTGCAAAAGGTTTTCCATACATCTTCAATTGGTGTTCGCAGGAAATTGACTAAATCGGTATAACGATGAGGCGTTTCCAGTACCCCCTTGAAATTGACCTTATACTCACGTCCAAAACATACGAGCTGCCCCGCATCATCACGGACAAAATCTTTGGTTGGGTGTGTTTTCTCATAGGCCTGTAAATCTTGAGCATCACGTTTTAACAACCAGCGAGGGACAATTCTCTTCTTGCCATCAGCTGGATCAAGATAAAGTTCCCCATATATTCCAGCGCTCATGAACTCTGGATAGTCGAGCGTATCTTCAAAAACTGCCAAACCCAGCAAGCCAGGAATGCCTAAATGCCGTAGTGTCATCGAAAAAACGAGGCTTGATGGTTCCGTAACTATAGTTTTTGGCGAAGTCCATTCGGAGTCATTTTTTACCATGCACGCTGCGACACAATCGAGATCGACCATCTGATATTCCAAATCTCGATACCCATAGCGCAGAAAAGTCAGGAACTGCGTGCTTTCATCCTTGCTCTGAAAAATATTATGAAGAAAGGGCATGAGGAAACAGTTTTCATACTTTTCTGACGAAAACTCATTTAGCATCTCGAAAGCGTCGAGACCCTCAAAAGTGGTTTCTGCGACATCCCACAGGCTTTGTCCAAGGGCTATCAACTCTTCAGGTGCAGCAAAATAATAGTACCTAGCAAATAAGTACTCCTGAAAACCACTGTCAATATATAAAATTTTCGTCTCTTGTTCGTACATCATGCATGCTGTTGCGCAAGCATCATGTATGAAATTCTTACTGGTCATGGCTTTGGGATTCTCGACATTGTTTCTCGTAAGCAGGTTATTAAAATACGCATCGAATGTGTCGAGATCAAACGCTATTTCATGCTTCAGATAGGTGACAGCACAAAGTTCTCCAAACACCGTTGTAAACTCATTAGCATTTTGAGCACTCCGAAATACTCTTGAATAACCTTCCTTCTCCTCGTCATGACCATATACGATTGCATCATATACGGATCTATAGAACTGCTTTTTTTGTCCATCAAAGGATTCCTCCATGGGGTATTTCATAATAACAAAGGTCAGCAGCATGGGATTTGACGCAAAAACTTTATGACGCCCCAGAAAATCTCCCTCTATGTATTTCTTTATTTCCTCGATGACCGCCTCGTCATCATAACCGGTTAAAAGATTGTCGATAAGGGCAGATGCCTGTTCTTTACTGAAAGGGTGAAGATACATTCTTGAAAATCCCGTAACACCTCTTATCAATCCGCATTCCCTAGATGCCATAACATACTGGTTATACGGGTATCGATTAACAAGCTCAGCCAATTTTCGCTGAAATGCTTTCTCATCGGAAGGATCAATCTCGTCGGCACCATCCATCAATATTTGAATTTTCCCCGATATCATTAATTCTTTGACTTTTTCATCAGTCAAGGCTTCATCATAAATACCTACAGTCTTTATTATGTGATCATCCAGTAGATCGTCGCCCTCGCTAAAATCGCGAAGCTCGATAATAACTGGAAGTATGCCGGTTTGTGCGTGTTTACGAATTGATTCGAGAAACAGATGCTGGAGGAGCATTGTTTTTCCCATTCCTCCATTCGCAACAAGGATAGCATTCTTTGCGTATTCTGCAATCTGGTCGAGCGTCGCATCAAGAATAATTGTTTCTTGAGTACCACGATTCCGGTTCCTTGTAGTGGTTAGTCGGCTGCTCAGTTTATTACAAACATATATATCGTCTATCAAACGCTCTTCTCCTTCCGAGAAGGGCGTTCTAATTTTTTCATATTTCGCGGTTGTTCGTTTCACATACTCTGGGAAAGAAGCGATATGTGCATTTGGCCTGTAGTAATTCTTAGCCTCAGCAGTAGTTTCACCATTCCCTTGGGCAATTGAATAAAACTGTTTAGCCAGTGCACATGCGAAGATGCGTTTATCCGGAGCTTCTTGTTGCAATTCGATACCGAATCGGCTCATCACAACCTCTAGCTCGCTATCATTCAGATCTCTGAAAATCTTGTCAATGAAACCATCTTCATCAAAAAACGATGCAACAGCGCCCCAAATAGCGCCATCCGGTTGACGTGCTCCAGAAAACCATTTTCCATAGGTGTTGCTTGAGGTCGGCAACATTTCTTGGTGTTCCTCTGGCAATGCAGCCTTGAAAAAATACTCTGGAATCTTTTCTTTGGACTTGTGCCCAAGGATGCCTCCCGAATTCCTGCTTATGTAGAAATTCGAGAAATAATCTGTGCATTTCATATCGGCATTCCTCTCAGATCTGTAATTTGCACATCTGTCCGAACAGTCCTAATAAAGTCTTGATTCGGCGCAACAATGTCCCTTTCCCAGTCAGTGAATACAGACCGAGAAAACTATATAATCAGCTTGCAAGGCTAAACAACCCTCTAGCGCGCTCAACAGGAAATGGGCAAGCCCTTGTGAATTCGATTTAATTCGACTTATTCGCACTAAATCATACATCATTATACAAGAATTTACAGTGCTTTACAAGGGTTTCCCCGCGAAATGTTTGGCCAGTTCGCAAAAGCCGCGCTCATTCGAGTTTGTTTTAGCTTGGATAGAATCATCCATTCATCCCAACTCCCGCGCCTGACTGACAGCCCCTGATCAAGGCGTCAACCAGTGTCAGCCCGGCGCACACCCCCGCACGGCTATTGGTTGAGCCGCTGCATGACCACAAGTGGAGGAATTCACATGGCCAGCAGCGCTATTAAGTGTACCTGTTTTTGCCCGCAATTTCTCCACTTCTGCAAGACAGAAAGGGAGAAATTGCAAAATGAAGAATCATGTCAACGCCAGTACTGAACGCACCTACTACCTCCCCGGTGACCCAAACAAGACGCCCTTGACCCACGACGAATTCAACTACCTCATGCGCCCATTCTGGCAGCAGCGCAAAGCGCTCCAGCGGGCGGGCGAATGCAACTCGCCCGGGTGGCATGTTTGTGCATGCGACTGCGCGGACTGCCCGTACCGGCGGTATGGAAACACGATCGACTTAGATACTTTGGAGGACTTGGGAATTGAAATCGCGGATCCTTTCAATCTCGAGGAGGATGTTGCCGACCGTTTGTTTAGGCAACAGTTGTGCCGCTGTCTTCCCCAGCTTGATGTGATCGATCAGATTATCATTCGTGCCTATGTCCTGCACGACACGGAACTGACCGAACGCGAATGCGCTGCTCTGATCAGCAAGGCCATCGGGCGCAACTACTCGCACCAGGCGGTTCATAAGCGCGTGCCCGAAGCCGCTAAGCGGCTGGCGAAGCTCGTGGGATACGAGTACTAACCCATAACGAAAGCCGGAGCTGGAAGAAAAACAGCCCCGGCTTTTTATATTCAGTCTTTCCGATAATATTGGGTTTCATATCCATCTGCACTAAGCTGCAAGCCCTGTGCCCAAGGTGGCGTTCTTCCCATCTGTTCACATACCGCTTCGAGCGACATGCGCGAATCGGCTTCGATGATGATTTCGTCATGGATGTGCGCGACGATCTGACAACAGCTGAGCGTCTGCATGGCATAGCACAAAATATCCCGGCTGATCGCCTGCACAATGTTTTCCACAAATTTCGGTCCGTAGCTCTCCAGTCGTTCCCATTTTTTCGTAGAACCGATGCCCATATAGGTGACTGCGTCGCCGCCAAATTGGTTCGTGCCGATTCGCGGCTTCACGTAGGCGAGTTGCCTGCCGGATGGAAGTGTGATGAACAGCATACCGCTGGTGCATTCAAATCGTATGCCGTGGGCTGTCGTAATGCCCTTGTCGATCACAGCTTCCATGATGGCCGTGTCCACGTCCCACCAGAGCTTGACGATGTTCGGGTTGGAACCACGCCAATCGCGGATCAAGCCTTGCAGTTCTTCTTCCTTCAAACCGTTTTCGAGTGCGCCCATTGCCTTCAATGCGCCCACGCCGCCACCGTACCCGCAGTTATGAACCAGCTTCCCGGAAACCGTAAACCGATGCCTCGTACCAGCGTTCAGTATGTCATAAACTCGAGCCGTGCCTCGATGAGTCGCCATTTCTTGCGGCGCTCTATAACCGCTCTTTCGGCGGATCGGATGATCTGTTCTCGGCTCATGCCCGAAGATAGCATCCGAGTAACGACGCTCCTCGCATACGGCCACGCTGCCTGATCGAAATGCGGAAGCACACTTTTCCTGCGGTTCGCTTGGTTGGCATGTCTGGGGACAAAGCGCAGATTGCCCGATTCGTAGTGTCCATCGTTGTCGATGCGATCCAGTTCGTACTCGCGTTTCACATCCGGAACATTTTCCAGAATCCACAAACCAGCTTCCATAATCGAAGTGAAGCGGAATTCGATGCCGCGCCCGCCGTACTCGGAATAATTGCTCGTATTCGGGTTCTCGCAGCGTTGCTTCGCTGCAGTCAAACGACGATCCAGCCAAAGCGGAATCTGCCGAGGTTGCGAACATGCCTGACAGCCCTTTGATTTTCTGGATTGAAGAGAGGCAAGTTCCTGCCACTGTACTGCACCGCATCCGCAGCAGCGTGTAAGCATGTAGCAGTGATTCCAAGACGCATTCCAACGTTTTTCTGGGCTGATAATCTCCACCCAGCCGTATCGGGTACCTACCATCTCCGGTTTGCAGGAGATGTGCGCTGCGGGCGGCGGCGACTCCAAGCTGTACTGGCTGCGATTGCCCTTCAATGTAGACAAGGTGGTCTGGGGTTGCGGTAAGTCTAGCATATGTGATGACCTCCTTCTCGCCTCGAAAGACGAGGCCGTCATGCGACACCCACTCAATGCCATCCCATAGCAGGTGATCTTTGGTGATTTGTTCAATTGGCACAAGTCCAATGTGTGTGAGTACCAGACTGCCTTCTGCGATACAGGCCAACTCTGCAATCTTGCCCTTCTGGCGTAGGTGGGCATTGATCCCATGCTTCTCAACCGGTACGCCAAACATCTGCGCCGCCGATGCGCAATAGATATCGCCGCCGCGCTCGAACACATCCAATCGCCACTGTTCGCCAGCAAGCCACGCGATCACGCGGGCTTCGATGGCACTAAAGTCGGCTACGATGAACTTGCAGCCTTCCTTCGCGACAAACGCTGTGCGAATCAACTGGGAGAGCGTGTCCGGAACATCCTCATAGAGCAGCTTGACGCTCTCCATGTCGCCCGAGCGCACCAATTGCCGGGCGGAGTCTAAGTCGGGCAGATGATTTTGCGGCAAGTTTTGGAGCTGTATCAGCCTGCCCGAAAATCTGCCGGTACGATTTGCGCCATAAAACTGAAACATGCCCCGCGCCCTGCCATCGGCGCACACGGACGATTTCATGGCGAGGTACTTTTTCACGCTGCTCTTTGCCAATTGCTGGCGCAGCAGGAGAACATGGCGCAGCGTGGGCGGACAATCCTCCATCAGTGCCGCCACCTGCTTTTTGCCGAGCGTATCCGTCTCAAGCCCGTTGTCCGCTAGATAGCGTTTCATCTGGGCTACGCTGTTGGGATTATCCAGCGCGGTCAGGCGTTGCATGGTTGCAGTCAGTTCCATTCGGGATTGCTCGTCCATACGGATCGCGTTTTCCACCAGCGTCATGTCCAGCGCAATGCCCCTGTCGTTGATCTCCTGATCCTGATGGTACTCAGTCCACACATCCTCTGGCGCGGGATAATTTTTAAGCCGCTGTTGGATCGCCAATTCGGTCTCCACATCGCGAATGTTGTACGCCTTAAAGGTCGTCCACCTATCGGGTGCATGGCTGGGGAGATTCCGCGTTCGCAAGCCATTATTCTTTGTCGGCGCACAGGGTTGACAGAAATACCGGATGAGCTCTTTCCCTTCGGTCATCTTTTGCTTGTCCAGCCCGAGTGCCGCGCCTGCGCCTGCCAGCGATAACGGTAAGCCCAGATACGCCGACCAAATCATAGTGCAGCGCCATCCCGTAGGATCCAAGAACTGCCCCGATAAATACCGCGACAGGCACACTCGTTCAAAAGCCGCATTGAACGCCCATTTGATTACTTTTTCGTCGGTCAGCGCCGCCAGCACGTCCGGCGGTAGCTCTTCCCCGGCTGCAAGATCAACCACCTGCGCTTCGCCACCATCCACAGCGTAGCCAAATAGCAGTATTTGAAAATCCGGTGCTTCCGCATATTTATATACGCCGCACCTGCTCAAATCCACGCTTGAGTAGGTTTCAATATCAATTGAGAGCGTTTTCATCCACATACCTCCATATGGGAAAAGGGTGGCAGATTACACCACCACCCTTGATCAAAATCAGTTCAGGAAATCCTCGTCGCCATCGTCCATGGCCGAGAACTCATTGCTGGCATTTGCGTGTCCGCCCAGGGGTTCGCCGTCATGGATTTTCTGCACGTTCCCGAGGCCGCACGCCACGCCTTTGTTTCCATTGACCGAGAACGCGTACAGGCTGATGCTCACCCGGGCATAGACCCCGCTGTAGATTTCGCTGCGGTCAAGAATGGGGCGAACCTGACGATCGACCACCTGCGGCGCGGTCTTGGAGTTGGCATTGATAAAGTAGCAGCCCTTGTAGACGTCGTCATCGCGCTCGAGATCGCCATCGCGCAGAGGGAGCTTCAGCGCGGCGCGGCTGGGAATCTTCCCGCCGAACTTCCCGACACCTTCCTGAATGGCGCAGTCGATGGCGCGGTTGATGGCATCGATGGTTTCGGTGTCGGATTTGGGGATGATGAGGGAGCAGCTGTACTTGGGTTCGCTGCCGTTGATGGACTTGGGTTCCCAGATGTTTGCGTAGGACAAGCGGACAGTGCCGGTAACCACCTTGGTGTTATTCTGATTGGCCATGTTTTCAATCCTCCTGATATTCATGAAAGTCGGTATTTGCTGTATTGATCGCCAGACGCTTGTCCGACTCGGGGACTAATGTGGGTTTTCCTGCGGGCTTATGGATGCAGCCGCCGAGCACTTCGGCAAAGGTCTGCTTGCCCATGAGCTTTTCCATCTCCGTGATGGGCAGGAGCGTTTTACGGTAGATATCCTTGTAGCCAGCTGCATTCGCCGCTTCGATTACAGCGTCCTCATTGGCATACTTACGGATGCTGCGGCCTTCAACCAGCTTCCAGCCCGGCCAGATTTTTCCATGATGGAGTGCGCCGTCCAGCGCGTAGGCCTTCAGCTCGTCCGCCCACTTGATCAGCTCGTCCAGCTGTGAAAGCACCTCGCCGATTTCCGCATCGGTGAGCAACGGCGGCATGGTGAACTCATGCTTTGCCAGCGCTAAATTGGCTTCGGCACGGGCGCGACAGCGGGCGGCGGCCTTGCAGAAAACGCACCATGCGCCGGGGTTATACTCACCCTTACCCTCAAAGGCTTGGATTGCCATCGGTCTGAGTGTGTTTTCCGCCCACTCCATGAGTTCCATCACGGGTACTGACCAAGTGGAAATGTTCTCCCGACGTGGTTGATAGATGGTCATGCTGACGGTTTGAATGTCATACAGCCCATCAAAAAGGCTCAGTGCGCCCAACGCATACAGCATCATCTGTGGATTGCGCTCGGCTTCGACCAGAATGCCCTGACCGTATTTCAGGTCGATGATATGCAGCGTGTCATCCGCTACGATCAGCGCGTCGCCTGTGCCGAAACCATCGGGCACGTAGCAGGAAAAATCCAACTTTTGCTCGATTAACAGTAGCGCGTCAGGACAATGTCGCTGAACGTCTGCCAGCATCTCGATAACGAACTGTGCGTAGTCGTCGGTGTATCCGTTCATCTCATCGTTGTCATAGGCAGATACCGGTTTTCGGCTCTGGCGCTTGAGCGCCCGGCGCAGCTTGTGCTCGGCCTGAGCGTGTGCGGCGGTTCCCTCGGCGGCAGCTTCGCTCCTGCTGTCCTCGAAATCCTGCTCCAGCCGAGCCGAGGG
This sequence comes from Eubacteriales bacterium OttesenSCG-928-N13, assembly GCA_030265545.1. Taxonomy (GTDB): domain Bacteria; phylum Bacillota; class Clostridia; order Christensenellales; family Aristaeellaceae; genus JAJDGF01. The sequence goes on along the minus strand of JAJDGF010000019.1, from coordinate 6,073 downwards.
ACTGCAATGGAGCCAGCGGTGCGCTGAGGATGCGGACAAGATTGCGTGCTTGCGGGGCGGCATCAAAGCACCTCCGCGTCGGCCATCAATTGTGCGTATCGGCTGGGATCGACTGCGCTCAGCTTGTCCCCGCCATACTTTTGAATCAGGCCTTGCACCTCGGCGCGAAATCCGGCGACCGACTTTTCAGCCAGCACCGCCCGCACCTGTTCCAAGGTGACCTTTGGCTTTTCAGGTTCTGGGTTTTCCTCCACCTCTTCGCCAAACAGATCGCGGAGGGCATCACTGATGTCGATCAGCGATTCACCACATTTGCGGATTTCCCCTATGATTGCGGACAGTTCTGACATCTTGCTCATCTCGCGATTCTCCTTTTCTGCAGCGTTTAAGGTTCTCAATCTGACATGCCATGCGCCGGGTAATGACCGATATCGCCCACAGCGTTCCGAACAGCTCGTCCAGCGTGTCGGAGCCGGGGCAATCGATGTGTTCCTGCATTGCTTTGCACCTCCCTTCGCAATCCACAGGACAAGCGGAGGGCGCTTGGCAACCAAAACAAAAAAATAAAGGCGCGGTTGCCAAACCACGCCTTACTGTCCTGTGGATATCGGAAGCCCAATTTAGAAAAGGAGGCGCATCGCATGAAAAAAGATGCCGAGTTCACATGAGTATTAACCGCTACAACCACGAGGGGTATCCCGATCCAACAGCGTATGAAGCGCTGACGCACCTTGAAATAGAAAACCGCAAGTCCAGCTACCGTCCCATCGTGTACATTTGCAGCCCGTTTTCGGGCAACACGGAAGAAAACGCACAAACCGCGCGGCGGTACAGCCGCTTTGCCGTGGATCGTGGGTTTCTACCCATCGCGCCGCATTTGCTCTTTCCGCAGTTCATGGACGACGACGCTCCTGATGAACGCAAGCTGGCCATGCGCATGAACCTCATCCTTTTGTCTAAATGTGCTGAGCTATGGGTGTTCGGCGAGCGCGTTTCGGAAGGAATGGCCATCGAAATCGCCAGAGCCACGCACAAGGACAAGCCTGTGCGCTATTTTACTGACCAATGTGAGGAGGTTTTTCGCTGATGCTTTCTATCAACCTCTATCACGCCGACTGCATTGGTAACGAATGGAATTGCAGCTACCCACACGCCATCAATGCAGGCGACGAACAATCGCTTCGGCGGGCGGTATGCCACGACTACGTATGCGTGGAGTACAAAGGCGGCTATCGCTCCAAGGAAAACTTCGTCCGAACGAACTGCCTTGCGCTGGAGTGCGACAACGACCACTCGGACAAGCCAGAAGACTGGATCACCCCAGAGACCCTCGTTAAGCGCTTTCCGGATACAACAGCGGGATTTCATTTCAGTCGCAATCACATGAAGGAGAAGCGGGGGAAAGCGCCACGCCCGAAGTTTCATTGCTTTTTCTTGATCGATGAAATGACCGATCCGGGCGCATACCGCGACCTAAAAAAGCGAATGAGCAGCATCTTCCCGTATTTCGATACCAAGGCGCTGGATGCGGCGCGGTTTTTCTTCGGCACCAGTGAACCGGAGGTGGAGTTTTACCCTGGTTCCATGACGCTGAACGAGTGCCTTGAACTGTACTATCCAGACACGGAGGACGCTTTTGCAGAGCTACCACTGCCGGACTTGGGCGGCACAATTCCCGAGGGCAGCCGAAATGCGACCCTGTCGCACTATGCTGGGCGCGTGCTCAAGCGGCTTGGCAACACAGAAGAAGCGCATAAAATGTTCCTCGAAAAAGCCGCGACCTGCTCGCCGCCACTGGAATCGGGTGAACTGAGCACCATCTGGCACAGCGCCGTCGGGTTCTATGGGCGCATATCCGCGAGAGATGATTACATCCCGCCGGATCAGTACGGCGATTTTCTATACATGCCGGGCGACCAGTCGGACGTGGGCGAGGCGCGAATGCTGGAGCAGGTGTTTTCCGATCAACTGCGCTATTCCCCGGCGACGGATTTTATCGTGTACGACGGCGCGATCTGGGAGGAATCCATTCCCGGTGCGCACAACCTGATGCATGACCTGTCCGATATGCAGCTGGAGGAAGCCTCAACCGCCGTCTCAGCGGCGTACAAGATTCTTGAAGGGAATGGAACGGCAGACCTTTTGAACGCGGAGAGCAAGAAAAAGGCACAAAACGACATGTCGGATGCGCAGATGAAAACCTACTTGGCATACACGAAAGCGCTTGCGTATCAGAATACCGCCATGAACTATCGCCAGTCGAAGAACATCAAGGCGGTGCTCACGGAGGTGCAGCCGATGGTACTCATTCGCCCGCAGGATTTGGACGCCGATCCGTATCTGCTCAACGCGCCGGACTGCGCCTATGACCTTCGCCTCGGGATGAACGGGGCGATGCCGCACAGCCCGGATCACTTCGCCACCAAGATGACCGCTGTCCAGCCCTCAGATGAAGGAGCAGGTCTTTGGCGGGACGCACTCCACACCTTCTTCTTGGGCGATCGTGAGCTGATCCAATATGTGCAGCTGGTCGCGGGCATGATCGCCGTGGGCAAGGTGTTCATTGAAGCACTCATCATTGCCTACGGCGACGGGCGCAATGGCAAGTCCACCTTCTGGAACGTGCTGGCGCATGTGCTCGGCACGTACAGCGGCAACATCTCCGCTGACGCGCTGACGGTCGGCTGCAAGCGAAACGTGAAGCCTGAACTCGCCGAGGCCAAGGGCAAGCGCATGTTGATCGCCGCTGAATTGGAAGAGGGCACACGGCTCAATACGTCCATCATCAAGCAGCTATGCTCCACGGACGATGTCGCCGCCGAAAAAAAGTACAAAGCGCCGTTTTCCTACACGCCCAGTCACACGCTGGTGCTGTACACCAACCACCTGCCGAAGGTCGGCGCGAAGGACGCGGGCATTTGGCGCAGGCTGATCGTCATTCCGTTTAATGCGAAGATCGAAGGCAATGGCGACATCAAGAACTACGCCGACTACCTGTTCCAGCATGCCGGTGGCGCAATCCTTACGTGGATCATCGAAGGTGCGGCAGAGGTCATCCGTCGCGATTTCAAAATTCCGCTTCCGGAGTGCGTCCAGAAAGCCATCAAGAGCTATCGCGAGGACAATGACTGGCTCGGGCACTTTCTCAGCGAGCGCTGTGAAACTGGCGACGGCTTGAAAGCGAAATCAGGAGAGCTGTACGCGGCCTACCGCGCATTCTGTGCGGATCATGGCGAATACACACGCTCCACCACGGATTTCTACAACGCGCTGGAGAGCGAGGGTTTTGCCAAACAGAAATTGCGCAGCGGCAATTTCATTGTAGGACTTAGGCTGGGCACCCAAGCCGAGGTTGAGGACGATTTTCTGAAATGACATTTTAATAGGAAGTGTGGAGGTCGTTGATGGTCAATTCCGATACTTGTTATAGGGCGAAATTATATGAAAAAAACGCTATAGGGAGAGTTTGGGAAACGACCGTCAACGACCTCCACACCTTTCCACAGACGAGAAAAGGCGGTAGGCAAATGATCGAAAAACAGGTGGAGCAAATGCTCCGAAAGGCAGTCCGCCTTCGCGGCGGTCTGGCACTAAAGTTTGTAAGCCCCGGCCTGTCGGGTGTACCTGATCGACTTCTGCTGATGCCGGGTGGCCGCGTAGCCTTTGCTGAACTAAAAGCGCCTGGCAAGTCCATGCGCCCTCAGCAGGTAAAGCGGAAAAGACAGCTAGAATCGCTAGGGTTTCGAGTATACTGCATCGACAACCCCGACCAGATAGGAGGTGTACTGGATGAAATACAATCCCCATGACTATCAGCGATATGCTACCGAATTCATTTTGTTACATCCGCAGGCGGCGGTGCTGCTCGACATGGGACTTGGCAAGAGCGTGATTACCCTGACTGCCATCCATGAGCTGATTCTGAACCGTTTTGAAGTGAGCCGCGTGCTGGTGATCGCCCCTCTGCGCGTTGCAAGGGACACATGGCCATTGGAGATTGAAAAGTGGGATCATCTGCGGGGACTCAGCTACAGCGTAGCGGTCGGCACAGAATCTCAGCGCAAGGCGGCGCTTAGGCAGCCAACCTTCATCCACATCATCAACCGCGAAAATGTGCAGTGGCTCATTGAGGAAAGCAGACTTCCTTTCAACTACGACATGATCGTGATCGACGAGCTTTCATCCTTCAAGTCGCACCAGTCGAAGCGGTTCAAGGCGCTGATGAAGGTGCGCTCGCAGGTTCAGCGGATCGTCGGTTTGACGGGCACACCCTCCAGCAACGGCCTGATGGATTTGTGGGCTGAGTTTCGGCTGCTGGACATGGGCAAGCGCCTCGGGCGATTCATCACGCACTATCGCGACGAGTTTTTCCTCCCTGATAAAAGGAACCAGCAACAGATTTTCAGTTATAAGCCAAAGCCCGGCGCAGAGGATGAGATATACCGGCGCATCGCCGACATCACGATTTCCATGCGGGCGGTTGATCATTTGAACATGCCGCAGCGTTTGGAGAACTGTGTTTCGGTCACGATGGATGCCAAAGAGCGGTTGAGCTACGATCAAATGCAACAAGACCTGATCGTTCGGGTGCAGGGTGAAGAGATCGACGCTGTCAACGCCGCCGCGCTGTGTGGGAAACTCTGCCAGATGGCAAATGGCGCGGCATACACAGAAGGCAAGGACATCGTTTCAATTCACGATCACAAGCTCGATGCGCTGGAGGATTTAATCGAAGGCGCGAGGGGCAAACCCCTGCTGGTCGCTTACTGGTTCAAGCACGATTTGGAGCGCATCAAAAAGCGATTCGCCGTGCGCGAACTCAAAGCCAGTCAGGATATTACGGACTGGAATGCCGGGAAGATTCCGGTGGCGCTGATCCACCCCGCCTCTGCCGGACACGGCCTGAATCTTCAGGCAGGCGGTTCGACGCTAATCTGGTTCGGGCTTACGTGGTCGCTGGAACTGTACCAACAAACCAACGCCCGCTTATGGCGACAGGGACAGAAATCGGACACAGTGGTCGTCCACCATATCATCACCAAGGATACGATTGACGAGCAGATCATGATGGCTCTATCACGTAAGGACAAAACACAGACCGCGCTGATGGAGGCGGTCAAAGCACAACTGAGGAGGGATGCGGCATGACGGCAAAGGAATATCTCGGACAAGCATACAGACTCGACCAGCGCATCAACAGCAAATTGCATCAGGTGGAGAGCCTTCGCTCCTTGACGCAGAAGGTTACTACATCGTATGGCAGCGAACCTGTGTCGCACACGCGGAATGTTTCCTCACTGGAGGATACCATCATCCGCATCATTGAAGCCGAGGGTGAGCTGAACAGCCAGATTGACAAGCTGGTACAGCTGAAGATGGAAATCGCCGTAAATATTGATAAAGTACGGAACGAAAGCTATCGCTTAATTCTGGAGAAACGTTATCTCTGCTTTGAACAGTGGGATCAAATTGCGCAGGACATGAATTACAGCCGCCGCTGGGTGCTGAACAGGCATGAGCGTGCCGTGGAGGTAATGGACAGGATTCTTGCGAAAAGGGAGGGTGCGTAATGAGTTACTTTGAAGCGTTGGAAGATGGTATACGAATCGAAAAGACGGGGCACTATTCCAGCATGTACTATCCCCCTTGTCGCTTTTGCGGTACGCCTGTTCGCAGCATGAGCTATTTGCGCACTGTCAATTACGCCTGTCCTGACTGCCGAAAGGAAGCAGTCGCACAGGAGCGCGCAGAGAAAGCGATGAATAACATGACAAACAAAGAGCGAAAGCTGGATAACGCAATTAAGCGTATCGCTAAGATGACCGACATCAATCAGTATGACGTGGCCATTGATATGGTCAAAAATAGGCTCACCCATACAGGTTGGTTTCAAAGCACAGAAGAAATCATGGTGGCACTGGAACTGCTTAGGCGCGGCATCAGAGCCCACCATCAAGTGAAAATCTTTGAGTACAGTGTAGATTTCATTCTGCCAGATTTGAAAGTTGTATTGGAAATTGACGGCTTGCCGTATCATGGAAAGAACAGAGCGCGGTATCAGCAAGTCCGCGAT
>JAJDGF010000002.1 GCA_030265545.1 Eubacteriales bacterium OttesenSCG-928-N13 | reverse complement strand
GTCGAGTTCAACGGTATCACTCGCGCTACGGCAGCGCAGACCATGGCCGACTACTTCGGCACACGGGTATACCACCGAGGCGGCACCTACGACACACGCGAGGTGTCCGACCAACAGGGCCGGGTGTGGAAACTGGTATCCGACGCCAGCATTGCCGCCCCAGCCGACGAACGCTGCGAGTTGGTAACACCCATATGCCGCTGGGAGGACATCCCCGTATTGCAGGAGCTGGTGCGCAAGCTGCGCGCCGCTGGGGCGAAAGCACACGAAAGCTGCGGCATACACGTACACATCGGACGGGGCGAGCACACCGCCAAGACGCTACGGAACCTGGTCAACCTGGTCAACGCCAAGGAGGACCTACTGACACAGGCGCTGGGTATATCAGGCGACCGCCGCGACCGCTGGTGCAGGCCGGTCGAGCAGCGGTTTCTGGAACAGCTCAACCGCCGCAAACCCAAGGACGACGACGCGCTGGCCCGGCTTTGGTACGATGTGCGCACAGACCGCGAGGCCGAGCGCCGCAAAAGCTATCACTACGACGATTCGCGCTACCACCTGCTCAACCTGCACTCGACCTTTACCAAGGGCACACTCGAGTTCCGCGCCTTCAACAGCACACTTCACGCCGGAAAGATAAAAGCCTATATCCAGCTTTGCATGGCTATTTCCGACTGCGCTCTCAAATCAAGCTACGCCAGCCCCACACGCCCCGTAACCGACAATCCCAAATACGCCTTCCGGTGTTGGCTGCTCAAGCTGGGCTTCATCGGCGACGAGTTCGCCACCGCCCGCGAACACCTGCTGGCCAACCTGCCCGGCGACAGCGCCTGGCGCAACGGTCGCCCCGCCGCCTGACGAGGCTGGGCACGGCACCAGCCGAAACGTGGATGTGGAAGGCGAACTTCGCCCACGTCGCGGAACGCCGCAAGCTATGAAATAGGGGAGGGTTCACCATGACACAGGATAGACAGCAGGCAATCTTTGAAATCAACCACACGCTGAACAGGCTCATCAGCGCCTTTGGGTTTGTTCCCTGGAAGGACGAGCGCGCGCGCTACGAAGGTGTCGTACAGGGACGCGATGATTACGTGAGCTTCACCATCTGGGAGGACACACGATTCAACGACGGCGAACTCACACAGCTCATTCGCGCCAAGGCATCGGTTTGCATGATGAACCCGAACGCGAACACGAACGAGCTGCGCTGGGCTGCCGAGCAGATACAGCGCGCAGCCGGATTGGCGGACGCCATCAACGCTTTGGAATTGCATTATACCGAGCGCGTGGAACAGCTATGAAATCAAGGGAGGATACACACATGAAGTACATTGCCTACGGTTCCAACATGAGCAGGGGGCAGATGAAGCACAGGTGCCCGGATGCGCGGCTGATCGGTACGGGCTGGGTCGAGGACATGCAGCTGGTGTTCAAGGGGCGTATGAGCGGAAACGCTCATGCCACGCTGGTGCCCGCGCCGCGGGGCAAGGGACCCAAGCGCCATCGGGTGCCGGTGGCGGTGTGGGAGCTATCGAATCGGGACGAGACGAGCCTGGACAGCTACGAGGGCTTCCCGCACTACTACCGCAAAGAACAGTGCCCGGTGACGCTCTCAAATGGACGGGCGATCAACGGCATGGTGTACCTGATGAACGGCGGCCAGTTGGGCATGCCGTCGCGCAGCTACTACTTCGGCATCCGCGACGCCTACATTGACCTGGGACTGGAGGAACACGTCAACCCCATATTGGGGCTGGCGCTGGCGGCATCCATGGTATGGTGCCCGGACGAGTGGAAAGCAGGTGCGTATCGATGAAGGTCATGTACAACGTCACCGGCGAACGGCGCAAAGAACTGGTGAAGGCTGTCTCGGAGGCGCTGGGGACACCGGCGCAATACCGGGGCGCGCCCAGCTTCGCATTCGAGGTGGGCAGCTATGAAATCGACAGGAACGGTACGCTCAGCGCACCGGTTGGGCACGATGTGGACGCCTTCGAGCAGCTGTTGGCCGAGCTGTACCTGCGCGGCTTCCTGTACGAAGCGCGGCAGGATGACTCGCCGCCGGCGCCGGCTTTGGAATCAAGTGAGTCACAGTCGGTCGCCGAGCACACCGGCGAGGACAGCTTCACCATCGAGTTGCCGCTGAACGGACTCACCGATACACAGCTTCTGAATCTGGAGCGGCTCATTGCCAGCAAGGCGACGCTGATCAGCAAGGCGCTGGGCGCACACACGCTTGCGGTCATCCGCACGGAGGACAGGCTACAATTCCCCTGGTTTGACCGTGTGCTGGATGCTGACGAGCTGCGCGCCTACGCGATGCTCATCACGGCCATGGTCGAGATGGCCAAGCGCCAGAAGCGCATCCGCGCCACGGAGCGCCCTGTGGACAGCGAGAAGTTTGCGTTCCGCGCCTTCCTGCTGCGGCTGGGGTTCGGTGGACAAACGGTCGCGGCGGAGCGAAAGCTGCTGCTCCGAAATCTGAGCGGCCCCAGCGCATTCCCGAATGCCGCCAAGGCTGCCGAGCACACCGAACGCTGGCGCGAGCGCCGCGCGCAGCTCTCAAATCAAACGGAAGGTGATGCCGAATGACCACACTAGCTAAGGACATCCTGCGGGTGCGACTCGGCGCGGGCGATGCGGTCATCGCCCGGCGCGAACGGGAACTGGCCGGTTTTCAGGCCGAGTACTGCAAGTGCCTGAATCCGTTCCGAAAGGAGTTGCTGCGCTCTGAAATCAAGCGGCAAAGGCGGGAGCTGGAGGGACTGCGCCGCCAGCTTGTGGAGCAGCATCCGACCGCGCAATAGCCGGCCCACCCGATTGGATTCCTATCACCCAAACACCTAATACCCCCTCTACAGACCGTACCTTATTGGAGAATTTTTTATGATGGTGAAATTTCTCCTATATAGTGTATTACATACTGTGTTAGAGTTGTTAGAGTTGTTAGATATATACTATACAGTGTATACTGTCTATATATTATATACTATATAGTGGATTTCCCTGTGCACTTTTCACAAATCCTCTCTAGCAACCAAGCTAACAACTAAAAAAACTAGTTGTTAGCTCGGAGGATGGCAACACCCACGGTTTTCAGCCTTTTCTCAGTCGAATGGGAAGTCATCACCGCTTTCGGAGTCCCACCCGACCTCCGCCGCGTCGGGCAGCAACAGCTCCACCACGCGCACATTGTGCTCCTGGTGCCATTTTTGAACGCTAAAGAGAATCTTCTTGTGTGAATGTGATGTGGTGATCAAGCCATTGTCAGCAAGCCATTTTCGCACCTTTCGTGGCGAGAATCCACGTTTCTCCAGCGCATCGTTCAGCACATTCGGATAGATGTACACCTTTCGGTCGCTCGGCGCATAGAAACCATACTGTGTACCACCGGTGTAATCATCCGAGAACTGCTTGAGATTGCTATCGACCCAGCCCACAATGAACTCATAGGCGCGCTGATTGACGTCCATCTCTTCGGGCGGTTCAAGCGACGACAGGATGTCCTGCCCCATGCGCAGCGCATCCGTGTGCGCCTGATCCGCTTTCGAATCAAACAGCCATTGGGACACCAGGTAGTCAGCCACGCAGACGCAGGCGACCGCCGACACATGGTTCCTGGTCTTGGCGCTGCATTTGGCCAATTCCTCGCAAGAGCGGCGGTGCACAGATCGCAGATTCTCGTGATCAGCCTTCACAAGCTGTTCGATGAACATGCGGCCAGCGTGCCCGTGATGCTGTGCGACCACATCATAGATGGCGGCGGCGTCTTCCTCGCGCTCAAATGGCTGCCCAAACAGCTCCAATGCGCGCGTCTGCACACCGCTCTGGGATGTGTCACCGGCCAGCGGTTCCTCGCCGTTGGCGATGATGACGCTGCGCCAGGAACCCTGGTGCTGCAGCCCGCCCTCACGCGCGCCGCGTCCGCGCGCCTTGCCCTCGGACAGTGTGTATACCAGCTTGTCCAGGAACTCCTGCCTGCTGCCCGCGAGTTGGCGTTCATTCAGCCCAAACGGCATGTCGGAGTAGAACTGCACCATGCGCTCAATGGCGACATTGGTGGCATTGAAGCTCATGCGCAGATCGTCGGGGTTGCCCCAGGCCGAGAGCCCGGCCATCAGCACGGCAGTCTTCCCGCCTCCGCTGTCGCCCCAATTGTACACCAGAAAGATGCGCTGGCCCAGGATGCTGAGCAGCGGCGCTGCGAACGCGGACGCAAAGATGAACCGAAACAGCGTGCGTTCGCGGTTCGGCTGCATGGCATCGCGCCAGCTCTCAAATGATCCTACGGTCTTGCCCACATGCGCCAGTGCGGCATAGCCGTCGGTATCGAACACGAACTCACCTGCGGAATACGGCATGAAGTGCTTGTGTCCCTCGCCAATCCAGCCATAGTGGGTGACGCTCAACCGCTTGGGAATCAGGTCAGCGTTGGCGCACTCCAGCGCGGAAAACCACCTGACCAGCTCTGATGCGTTCTCGCTGGTGGCGTCAGCTCCCACCCCAGCCAGCTTCACCACATGGCGGCTGACCATCAGGTGGTCGCGCGCCATGCGCGCACTGCGCCAGCGCCCATCACGCAAAAAGGACAGTTCCAGCTTCGTGCTGCCATCCTCATTGGTGAGCGTGCTCGCTATCAGGACCGGTGTCCAGCAGAACGGCGATTGCTCAAGGACACCTGTTTTGGCGTCAATCTTATAGATGCCAGTGGCATCGATCTCATAACCGGGCGGCGTCCTGAGTTGGATCGGCGCGTCCTCCAGCCCAGGCGGCAGATCAATCACGGCCATCTCCAAGTTCAGGGGCGGCGCTTCCCGCATGATGGAAATCATGATCTCGGCAGCGCGCCGCTCATCGGCACAGAAGATGGCCGATGGGTCTTTCAGTGCATGGTGCACAGCACAGCTCCACACCTTCACGGTGCCTGTGTACCCAGCCTCAAGCAGCGCCTCGGCGACCTTGCGCTTGGCCGTGCGGCCACCCCGGTCGTTCTCAATGTGCAGATAGATTGTGCCGATGCCCATCAGCTGCTTGGCGTAGACGGCGCTGAACGTGCTCGCGCCCGGCATACCCAGCGCGGGAATACCGAGGAACCACAGCGTCTGCGCATCGGACTCCCCTTCGACCAACACAACATGCCCTGCATCACGGGCTTCCTGTAGCCGCCACAGCCCATAGAGCGTGGGTTTCGCGCCCTTGTTCCACAGGAACCGCTGCTTCGCACCGGGTGGCATGCGCTTGCGGATCGCCGTGACGCGCCCGTGTTCATCCTTGTATGGGATCTCCACATAACGGTTGCCCGCACCGGCCCTGACGCCCAGCGTCTGCAGGAAATGCTGCGGAAGCCGCTTTTCAAGCGCGTACTCCTTCACAGTATAGGAGGGTGTTTTGCGCGCGGGCCGCTCCTGATCAACGCCTGCCAGTTCACACAGCCGCTTGTACGCCTCGCCCGTTGTGATGCGCTCCATCTTGGACAGAAATGTGGTGGCGTTCCCCGCCTCACCACACGCCTCGCACTTGAACATCCCGTTTGTCGTGGTAATCCAAAACGAAGGGTGCTTGTCCTGATGTGTGCCGAACGGGCAGCAGCCACTCAGCTTGTCCTGGCCAGACGGGTTCATTTGCCCCACGTATTTCCGGTAGAAATCCGGCCATTGGATCAGGGTATCAAGGTTTTGGTGTTCAGCCATTTCGTGCCTCCTCGCTCGAAGTAATGCCCGGAGGCAGTGGCAGCGGCTACGAGTTCCCGCTCAGGCGCAAGCAGCCCACTCCGCATGAGCTGTTCCATATAGAATTCGTAGACCTCCACATTGTGGATGCCCACGGTGTTTTCAAAGTTGGGACTGCGCACAAGGTTCTCGCTGGACAGCCATACCTTGTCCGGTGCGGCCAAGGCCAGCTTGGCATGCGTATCGGGCGACAGGAAGATGCGCAAATCGGGGTATCGCGCCTTGAGCGCGGTCGCCTCGGTCCGAAACTTGCTGTTGACAATGAGCGTCACGCCCTTGGATCGCTTATCGAACAGCTTCGTCAGGAAGTCGCCGCGCTTGGGGAGTGAGAACGTGCAAATCGTGATCTCCGCATTTCTGATCAGCAATTGCGTCAGGCGCGTGTTCCATGTGGACCCTTGGGTTGACACTTTGATATGGGCTTTCACAGCAAGCCCACCGGCATCTGTCGTAAATGCCATGTCGTGCCTCCTCGCTATATGTAATGCCCGGAGGCAGCAATGGTGCCGCCTCCGGGCGCGTGGCGTCGTGGGATCATCAGTCGAAGGGCAGCTCGTCCGCATCATCGTCGGTGACCGCGGCGGGCGGCGTGTATGTGGGCGCGGCTACGCTGCCGCTCGGCTCCTCGTACACCGCGCTGTGGCTCATGGCGCTCTGGAACGCATCCGCGTACTGCTTGACGCGCTGCGCCTCGTCGGCAGGCAGCACACCCACGATCTCAAAGATCGGGGTGCTGTATGCGATACCGTCCTTGTTGCTGGCCTTCTTGAGCGTGATTTTGGTCACCACACCATGTAGCTTGTTCTTCGACAGCATCACCTTGGTGCGGTACTTGTCGAAGGTACTGAGCGCGGTGGACGGCAGCGTCAGCATAGACGGGAACACATCACTAGGTCTCATCAGATACAGCCTCCTGGTGTTCTTGCAGGCTTTGCCTCGGCTTGTGCCGCCATCCGCACTGCCGAACTTGTTGTAGGCGCACTGCTCGCACTTACGGATCTCGCCCGTCTCGCGGTCGATACCCTCCTCGCCGTCAAACGACATGCAGTCCGGGGTCCGATCCTCCACGGTGCCGAACTTGCTCAGCCAAAGCACATTGGTGCGGTGGTTCAGGATCACGACAGCCGTGACCTCGGTCGCCACCACAGGCTCGTCCTCGCCGGGCTCGGTCACCTGGAAGATGCCGGCGCCTGCCGCACCGATCTGGATTCTGCCATACGGCAGTGTGCCCATGTCCTGCAGCTCGCCCATGATCGTCGCCAAATCGTCCGCTGCAGGCACCACCTGCAGGTTCTGCGTGTCGATAACCGCCAGTTCGTCCTTCTTAGCCATGGTAATAGCCCTCCTCCATCATATCGGTATTGATCTCGATCAGCGGCAGCCGCCCGTGCCGCTTGAGCAACTCGTACAGGAACAGCCGCCCCGTCTGCGTCCAGCAGGTAAACATCACGCTCGCTCCGTTAGGCACGATCTCCGTCTTGGATTGGGTGTAGCCGCGCTGCGCATATCCTTGGTACAACAGCCAGCAGCTTCCAACCTTGTACTGCACACCCAGCTCATGCAGCAGCTCATTGAACGCGCGCGCCGACATGCCGTAGTCCTTGGAGATCACGCTGACCGGAACGAGGCTCTTGTTCTGCAGGATCAGGTCGTAGTAGGTGGCCTTGGGCTGTAGCTCGGCAATGAGCTGCCCCTGCTGTGCCGCGGTGATCTCGAGCGCCTTGCGCTTGGTGCGCTCGGTCTTGAGGTCGGTCGCCAAACGGATCAGAGTGTCCGGGTCGCTGAGAATCTGTTCCACCTTCTCATCCGTCAGATACGCGCCGTGCCTGCGGATGCTGGGCAGCACCTCGTCGAACACCCAGCGTTCAAACCGCTCTGCGGCGGGGAGTTTGCTGTGCGTGATGAGCCGGTACAGGTCGCCCTCGGGGATGAAGTTCATTTCAATTGTCCTGTCGGGGTTCTGCGGATGGGGTACTCCCTGCTTCAGGGAGTACCGACAATGCTGTGCAATCGCGTTGTGCGGCTTTTCATACCCGAGCAGCTTCGCGCACTCGGTCGCCGGGAAGTGTGGCTTGCCGTTGATGGTGAGTACGCCCAGCTTCCCAAACTCGGAGTTCTCAAACACCTGCAGCTCGTTCATGTCTCAGCCCACCTTTCTGTCGGAAATCGTCATCTTCTCATAGAACCGCACCGGGATCGCGCCGTACTCGTCGGGCAGCTCCCCACCCGCGCTCTCGCTCAGCTCCATCAGCACCTTGGTCAGCGCGCGGTCGTCCACGCGCTCTACCACCAGATCGCCCAGCCCCAGCTCCTTGAGCGCCCGGAACGCCTGGTCGCGCTGCTCAGCGGGAATGGAGTAGTAGGGCTTGGTGACAGTGCTGTAGCGCCGCCCGTCCACCGTGACCGCAAAATCGTCTACACAGCTTAGCCCCGCCGTCTCGGCCATGTCGAGCATGGCGCTGGTGATCTCGCGCTCCTGCTCCTCGATCTGCGCGCCTACGTCCTTGGTCTGCTCCGCGAGCCGCCTCTTTTCAGCCTTGAGCGTCGCCAGGGAGCGTATCTTGTTTGAGAGTGTATCTATCGTCATGGTCAATCCCCTTTCATGTGTCTGTACTGAATGATGTGCAGCGAGGTGCGCCGGTGACAACCACATTCACAAAATTTTCATTTGTACCGACGCGGGCTCGCGCTCCAGGCACTCGCGCCGGATGTCAGCGTAGCATGCCATGAACACGTCGTGCGCGAACGGGTGGTTGCCCAACTCCTGCACGCGCAAAGTCATCTCCTGTGCGGCGTTGCGCCAGAACTGATCCGAGCGTGTCGGATGCTGGTACTTCTTGCGGTACTGGTATGCCGCGCGGAAGATCTCGCGCAGCGTCTCGTCCATCTTCTGCTCAGCCATCTGTGCCACCCTTCCCGTAGAACAAGGTGTCTGCGGCATCTATGGCGTCGCCGGGATCGTCACGGATGACCGTGACCTGGCGATCACAACGCTCACACAACACCGCCGCCACATAGCCTGTGCGCTCGTGCTCAAGGGAGCGGGTGATGCAAATGTAGCCGCATCGTGGGCACGTCATTGGGAATCAGCTCCTTTCATGTCCTCGGTCAGCAGCAGCCTCCAATTGTCCACGACGCTGTGCGCGAGGCTCTGTTTTTTCTTGAGTGCCGCCATGATCTTGGCGTCTATCGTGCCAGGCGCGATCAGATGGATGTACAGCGTACCGTGATCCTGCCCGATGCGGTGTGTCCTGTCCTGGGACTGCATGTATTTCGCCAGATTCCAGGTCAGCGAGTAGTAGAGCGTGGTGTGTGCCGCTGTAAGGGTGATCCCTTCTGCGGCAGCATCGATCTGGGCCACCATGACGCGGGTGTTGGGATCGTCCTGAAATTGGGTCACGATCTCGCCGCGCTTGATGATGGGCACGTCGCCCCAGATGGCCACATGGCACAGCCCAGCAGGCTGCAGCAGCGCGTCCACGCGGGCGCGGATCGCCTGCACCTCGGCGCGGAATCGGGCGAAGATCACGAGCTTCTGGCCCTCATCCAGGCACAGCGTCTGCACGATGTCCAGGGCGGCTTCGAGCTTGGCGGTGGAGACTGGAATGGTGACCCCATCATCATCGGTCAGGAAGCCGCCCGCGATCTGTTGCAGCCGCAGCAGCCGGGTGAGCACGATGCTCGCGGTCACCTCGCCACCAGATTCCAGTGCGGCATAGGACTCCTTCTGAATGCGCCTGTATAGCGCCTGTGCGTTCGGCTCCAGTTCCACAATCCGATCCTCGAACAGCTTCTCCGGCAGATCCAGGCACTCGCTCTTCTGCACGCGGAACGCGATGCTGTGCGCCTTGCGCGTCAGCTCCGGCAAATTGCGCGGGCCGAGGTACTGGTGCTGGCCGTAGCCGCCCATGGTGGCGTAGTGCTTCACGAAAGTGTAGTAACTGCCGCCAAAGATGCTGGGATCAAGGAACCGGTATTGCGACCACACATCGCGCGTGTCCTGCGTGATGGGCGTGCCGGTGAGGATCAGCTTGTACTTGGTGCGGTCGCCCAGCCGGTGCATCGCCTTGCTCTGCTGCGCGGTGGGCGTTTTGATCCGCTGGCTCTCGTCCGCGATGATCATATCCGCGCCGTAGGCGGCCAGTTCCGCCTCCAGCAGCCGCACGGACTCATAGTTGATCACGGCTACCCGCAGCGGCTCGGGCGCGTCGTGGGGCAACGTGAGGGCTTGGAGCGCCTTGAGCGCGGCCAGCCGCTTATCCCGCTCGCCCAGCAGCACAGCGATCCGATACGGGAACCCCGCAAACTTGCTGTACTCGTGCGGCCACACAGCGCACACGGAACTTGGCGCGACCACCAGTGCTCGGCTGACCTTCCCGTCAAGGAACAGCCTGCCGATGGTGGCTACCGTGACCGAACTTTTGCCTGTCCCCATTTCTGCGAAGAACGCAGCTGAGCCTGCATCTCTGTGAATGCCGTTCTCAGAGTAGCCCATTAGCGCCAGCGCGATGTTCGCCATCTTGATCTGGTGGGTGTAGAGTTGCACACCCGGCTTCAGGGGCAGCGGGCGCAGCGGTTCCACATGGGCTGTCTGCTTCTGCGCTTCCACATAGCGCCGCGTGGCCAGCAGTCGCTTGGCTTCGGCGATCAGCTCCGGGCTGGCGCGCGCACCGGCCCCACGCAGCTGATCAATGCTCTCCGCGCTCAGCGGCATGTGCCATGTGCATGGCGCCATCTTCGCCGTGCGCCTGATGCCCGGCAGCGTTGCCGCGATCTCGGCGCTCTCCGCGTCAGCGGTGACCAGGATGTGTGTGCCGTCCAGCGCCGCACGGATCATGGGAGCACCTCGCCCTGGGCAGCGAGCTGCTTTCGCAGTTGGCGCACCGCGCGCCGGATGCACGCGGACGCGTGCGCCTGGCTAACACCATGCCGGTGCGCGACCATGCGCTGGCTGTCCGTCGTAGTGAAATAGTCGAAGGCGATCCGCGCGGACCGGGACGGGTCGCGCTCCAGCATTCTGAGCAACCGCTGCACCAAATCGAGCCGCACAAGCTGTTCCTCGATGTCGCACTCATCACCTGGAATCTGCTCCGCGAGGCAGGTATCCATCTCGTCAATGATCGAGCATGGGAAATCCAACGACAGCACTTGTGCGCCGCTGCGCTTGAGCCGGGTCATGCGCCGATGCTCCTGCTTCAGCTCGCTCAGGATGCAGTGCATCGCGTAGGTGGAAAACTGCGCGCCGCGCCCACTGTCATAGTGCGCGGCGGCGCGAATCAGGCCGAGCAGCCCGATCTGGAACGCATCCTCGACGTAGCCCACGCCCCGGTGCCAGTAGCGTGACAGCGCGCAACCGACCAGCCCGATGTTGTCCTCGACCAGCTTGCGCTGGCGGTCGTCGAGGCGTATTGTGGTGTCCTTCCTGTGTGAACTCATCTGGGGTTCCTACCTTTCCGAAGGGAGGATTTATTGATCCCTTCACAGGTAGCTCACGGCAGAGGGTCATATATGAGGGTCACGCAAAATTTCACGCAATTTCCGATAAATCGTCTGCAATCGGTGGGAGATCGCCGATTGCAACACACCCTCGCTGCGCGCGTAGTCGCTCACAGTGCGCCCTTCCCACAGCACTGCACAGATCAGCTCGCGCTGCGCCTCGGACAAGCTGTCGAGCGCCATCATCAGCAGCCCGATCTCGGTTGATTCGGGTAGGCTGCTCGGCTCCGCGAACTGCATACCCTGTTCCTGCGTCACCATGTCATACGACACATGCCGCCTCGTCTCGGTCTGGTTGTTGTTGCGCTCCTGCCGGTCGAGGTCTATTAGCACCGCGCCCCAACCGTCCTCCACCTCGATCTCCACAATTTCGTTTGCAAACCGATACCGGATCTTCATCGTCTAGCTCCTCTCGGAGCCCGCGAAGCGATACCAGAAGCCAAAAAAGACAAAGCACGAGCCTGAACGTAGCCGACCTGGAAGTCGCTCCGTCAGGCTCGTGCGTCGTCATTCAATACCAAACTGATGCTGGCTGCATCAGGGTTGCGCCGTGCTCTGTACGCTAGGGTTATTCAGTTGTCCGAATCACGCCAATCCTCCTTCCGCACTTGTGGCACTTGATAAACAGGGAGATGTGCCTGACCCGCTCCAGCGTCGGGAGCGCCGTCTGCGCATCCACCCGCTTGGGCACATCGAACAGCCGCGCCCCACAGCCGGGGCATTTCACCGGATTTGCATGCTCATCGTCGTTGTTCATTTGGCTTAGCACTAGCAGGAGAATCCGGGGCACGTCCTACTCCACCAGCTCTGTCAGCCAGGGCGCTGTGGGCTTGGCCAGCAACCGCGCGTTGCTATACGCCATCTCCAGCGTCAGGCAGGTCGAACACAAGTAATACCCATCCAGTGGCGTCACCGTCATCGCCAGATCCGGCTCATCGGGGTTGGACAGGCACAACGGCATCAGGTACTGAATCTGGCCCTGGTACACTTGGGCAACGATCAGGCTGGGCATGACCATCGCGTATCGGCGCATCATCTCCACGCTGGTCTCCAGCAGCAGCGACAGGTTCCCGAACTCGCGGAATCTGTGTGGGATGCGCTCCAGATTGTCCGGGTCGCTGAGAATGTGCTTCACATTGACACGCAGCGGCCAGTTGGCGATAAAGGAGATCACGCCATGCTGCAGCCCAGAAAACGGCTTGTGCGGCAGCGGATGAATGTACTTCAGCTGCGTGGAGGCGTCATCCACAAACCCCCGAAAGCACCAATCGTGCATGTAGCCCTCGCGCTTGTTCTTCTCGAAATAGGCATAGATCGGCTTGAGGTAGCGGGACAGCAATCCAGTATTGAACACCGCGTACTCGTTGCGGAGCAAGAAAAAATCGTCAGCATCGCCGGTCGATACGGCGTTGCGATGCTCATACGCCTGGCTCTTGAACACATAGTTTATGTATTTCTCCAAAATGGGCGTGCGTGTGTTCTTGCGTCCGGACAGGTCGTTCCGATAGCGCCACGGCTCCGGCAGCGCCATCTCGGCCAGCATATCCAAATGCTCGAACCAGCCGGGCACGTAGGCAAACTGAAACAGATCGGGGTTGATCATATCATTGCTCCGTTTCTTTTGTAGACTTGACGCGTGGCTCAAACTTCACCGTGGCAATCCGCGCCTGGTGTTCTAGTTCATCCATCAGATCGTAGTTGACACTCCAAACCGTGCCGCCGCCATTCCGCGTCTCTCTCATGCGCGCCAACGCGAGCATGTATCGCATGTATGTGGATACCACGACGGACATCTGCGCCTCGTTGCCATTTTTTGCTTCCAAAATGATCTTATCGGTCAGTAACAATGGCCGCTCCGTCAATCTATATTCAATCCGACCAACTTGTCGATGGCCTTGTTCCTGAGCTTGTAGGCCGTCTTATCCGAGATATGCATCAGCCGCGCAATGCTCCGAATACTGCCATCGCCCCAGAAGTGGTGCAGCACCACCGCCCTCGCGTTGTCGGACAGCTCCAGCAGCGCCTGATAGATGGCCTCGTCCCGAATGAGGAATGATTCTCCAAATGAGATGATTTCCTCCGCGAACACCAGCGGATCATCATCCAATGTTTCGTCATTGGTGCCTGCTATCTCTCCAATTAAAACTTCATTGTACCTCCGGCGAAAGTAGTCGCGCTTCCACCGGTTCGCGTAGTTGGTCAGGCATTTCTTCATGTAGCTGTCAAACATTTGCACCAGCTCGCTGCGCTCACCTTGCTCCATTTTCTGCACTCCTTTGTTACTTCAACTAAAGAGAAAAAAGACCCCTTCATTCTAATAAAAGACAAGGCACGCCCAAAAGTGGAACGGTTTTGGGCTATTTGGGCGAGAATTAACAAAAACATTTCATAAGAAGCATCTTCCGAGACATATATTGCCCAAAAGAAACATATAGTTAGTGATATTCTATGGCCTTTTAGGCCGTGTTTCCACGGACTATAAGTGCGTGTTTTGAGCCTGATCCCAAAACGCAAAAAAGCCCCCGATCCACCATTGAGATGGATCGGGGGCTTGGTTCTCCCGGCTAGGTCTTTTCCTTCGTTTGCTTGTACAGCTGGTTCCCGTACACCGCCGCGCCGGCCACCAGCGCGCCCTGGATCACGGCGTCCACGTTCATGCCCAGCATCAGCACGCTCAGCACCACGCCCACCGCCAGCAGCACCCAGGGGATGCACCAGTCGGCGCACTTGGGCGTGGCCTTCAGCATCGCACCCAGCACCAGCAACACCGGAATCAGCACCAGCGCCTTGTCCAGGATGTACTCCATGAATTCAAACGCAAATTGTTCCATTAGTTCTTCACATCCTTCAGCTCATCGATCTCGCGCCAGGCGCTTTTCAGGTCTCGCTCCAGCACCACCGTGCGCTCGACGATGGAATTGTGTTTCTCGACCGTCTTTTCCAGTTGTTCAATCCGGAAGTTGGTCAGCTTGTTCGCCATCAGGATGCCGCCGATGGAACCCACCAGCGTGCCCGCCAAACTCAGCAGACCAACAATCATCGTGTCGCTCATGTTCACACCTTCTCGCTCATTTTCTCGGATACCCAGCAGACTTCCTTGCCCACCAGAATGGCGCGCCAGCCACTGGTGTCCACCTCTTCATAGATTTCGCCCTTCTTGCCAACCTTGGCGATACCGTAGCCGGTGCTGGGGCCAATGCGCAGGTTCACCTGCGATTCCGTGATCTTGATCCCGTGCTCCGGGTGCTTCAGCGGGTCTGCAGGCACCACAGCAGGCGCGTCGCCGTCGTCCGGGATCACCCGCAGCGCCTTGATGTAGCCCTTGCCGCTGCTGGCGCGGCTCTTGCAGTAGGTGCTCATCACCTTGATCGTGGGGCCGGTGCCACTGCCGTGGCCGATGATCTTTCCCGAACCCAGATAGAGTTCGACATGACCTACGCCAAGGGGCCTGCTCTTATCCGTGCCCTTGAAGTACAAAAGATCGCCGGGTAAAAGGTTGCTCTCGGTCGGCACAGTTTTGCCGTTGTTATCGGCGACGGTCAGCTTCTTGTTCACGATCTGCGCGGCGGTGTTGCCGCCGATGTCCTGGCCCAGCACCTGCAGATAACACCAGCGCACGAACGAACTGCAGTCGCTCCAGCCTGATCCGACTTGTGTTCTTTTGCTTCCCTGGGTGTATTGGTTCTTCTTCTCGCGCGACTTGGCCTTCGCCACCACCGCCGCACGCTTCTCTTTCGCGGTCATTGGTTTCTCCTTTTGGCGCTCTTTAGCAACAAAAAGGGCGGCTTTCGCCGCCCTTCTCATGCCTATCGCTTCATTCAGTCGCCGTCTGTGCCGTCATCAATGGACGCGCTGTCATCGAATACTTCGTACTCTCCGTTGTTCACGCGCACACCCAGCCAGGCGGCGTTCGAGCACATTTCCTCCACGGCAGGATCAGGCAGCGTCCATTCCAGCACATCGACCTGATCCTTTTGGTCGGCGATGGCCCGCAGCTCCTCAAAGCTCTCCCAGTCCTGTTCGACCGTCCTGTCCTGAAAGTCACCACTCATGTGGTAAAACACAATTGCCTTACCCGTGTCTTGCCAGAAGTAGATTCTGCGGATAAAGTGAATGGATTCCAGCATCTGCTCGTCCGTGAGCTCCATTTTCTCGTTTTCGTTCATGTCTTTTTCCTTTCATCACCGGTAGAGAAGGTGATAATATATTGTGCCAGAAGTTCCTGCCGGGTTGGAGTTGACAATCTTGCTGGTTCCAAACCCCGACCACGAGATCGACGTGCTCAGCGCATTGTCGCCGGTCTGCTGCACGGAACCCAGTCCCGATGCCTGTCCAAACGGCTTCTGGCTGGCAGAGGAAGGCCTCATGTAGCCATATACTCCCATAATCGTTGCCCCGGTACGTTCGATCTCCACCTTGTTGCTTGCGTAGCCCACCGAGCCTTGGGGTGTTATGGTGTAAGTATAATAGGAATATGCCGTCTGTGCTGGCAGGTTGTTGTTGTTCATATTGATGATCATCGTCTCACCTCCCCTATTTCGATCCTGCTATATAGTAATAGCAAGTGCCAGCAGTTCCATTGGGTGAGAAATTGACGTAGCTCGGATAGAAGGTAAACGACTTGCTGCTATACGTGCCATCCGACTTCGCAAAATACCCACCAGCTCCATCACCACCACAGTACGCCCGCTTGGAGCCACTCGCAAACTGCGCCCATCCATACACCATTTTCGGCCTGAAAGACAGATCTTGTTTTGCCGGCACGGGCACAGTGGCGTTTGCACCGTAACTTCGAGATCCGCTCACGCATTCATATCCGCTTATCGGAATGTAGCTCACAGGCGGCTGGTATGCCCCTGTCATGTTGATAATCATGCCATCCACCTCCTCAGTTTGCGATTACGACGTTCACGACCGTTGCCACAGTGGGCGAGTTCTCATACCGGAAGGTCAGCGTGCCGTTGCCCTGCGCGATGCAGCGGATGCGGTATTGGCTGTAGTTGATGAACGAGTTGGCGTCCGGCGAGACCCACACCGTGCTCGTGGGCGTAACGCCCGGAACAGCGATGTTATACTGATAGCTCGACCAGCTGGAAGTGGTGGGCAGCGTGATCGTCTTGCTGTCAAACGCCAACCCGTTCTGCACGGCCTGGTTCAGCGAAGCGATCTGTGCCGCCAGCGCGGCGTCCTGCGTATCCACGTAGGTTTTCGTCGTGGCCAGCCCATTGTCCATGGCTTGATTGAGCGCATTGATCCGCCCGCTCAGCGCGGCGTCCTGCGTGTCCACGTAGGTTTTCGTCGTGGCCAGCGCATCCTCCACATCGGCAACCCGCTCGCCCAGCGCGGCGTCCTGTGTGTCCACATACGTTTTTGTCGTGGCCAGCCCATCCTCCATGTCCTGATTGAGCGTGGTGATCCGCTCGCCAAGCGCATTGTCCTTCTCGTCCACATAGTCCTTCGCCACCGTCGGCGGCACCACCTGCACCCAACACTCGGTGTCTGTGGGCAGGCTGCCGTCCGTGGTACCCTTCGCAATGTACAGGCCGCCCTCGTATGGCACCATGTCCAGTGCCTCGTAATCCGTCCCTGCTATAAATGCGTCGTGCACCACGATGCCGACGCGCCCCAGTTTATAGTTCATGTTGTTTCTCCTTTCTGTTTTTGGGTTTGTCCCATGAGAAAGGAAGGGCAGCAAGCGCCACCCTTCCTTGATTCAGTCGTTCCTCGCGATACAGAGAACCGTCCCCTGTCACGTTATCCCTTGAGTTAGTTGTTCGTCGTGATACAGAGAACCGTCCCCTGTATCACCTTCTGTATCACACCCGCCCTTCCTTGAGTTAATTGTTCGTCGTAATACAGAGAACCGTCCCCTGTATTACGTATTATTATACGTGCGGCATAATGATGAATATCAAAAGCAGCATTATCGGAATAATAAGAATAATACCTAAAAAACGACATAGTACACTTACAAGCTTATTTGGAGTACTATGAGCTGCACTGAATTGTCCATATGAAATGACTCCGAGTATTAATACAAAAGCGCCACTTCCGTATTTGTCTACCACAGAGTAATTGACTGCAATTGGTGATAAAAATGTACAAATAAAGAGAATAATAATCGCGATTCCAACAGAAAACAGTATTGGGTGTGATTTCATAGTGTCAATACCTCACAAATCACGTCAGTCTAAGTAAATATTAGGGGTTACACCATATCGCTTCCCACTCTTGCAGCAATCCCTTATTGTCTAGTTTGAGTTCAAGTGTGCCTCCGATAACACAATACAACGAAAGACTAGCTAGCGTGGTTTCATCGCCCACTTGCTCATACTCCAAATTACCGGCCGAAGTTGTGGAAGAACCAATTGCTGCACTGGCCGAAAATAGCGGAATTCCGAGCTGTACTGCTACTCCTGCTTCCCACCCGAGTTCTATTCCAGCAGGCAATGACCCGTTCGAAGCAATTTTGGGACTTGTTCGTAATTGGATTGCATCCAGATTTGCTGAGAGTTCTGCTCCAACTCCTCCTACTTTCGCACCTGCACCAAGCCCAACTCCAAAAGCGGCCTTTCCCTTGATATTATGCATGACAGCCCCTGCACTTCTCCCTGTCTTATCCGCAGTTGATTGAATCGCAGGCCACGCAGTATTGACCGTCCAAGCAATGCCCTTATCAATCGCTTTCCTTGTCTCATCCTTTGCAACCTGATAGCCCATTTTGGCTGTCTGTGTAAAACCATTCCACTTATCTCTCACGGCATCTTGCCAACTAGTTCCATGTATATCCTGTCGGGCAACTGGATTATTGCTACAATACCCAAACATATTATGACTCAGCAGCTTCCCCGTCTCCCCAACCAAACTATCCTCATTCAAGAACCTCCCCCACTCAGGATCATAGTACCTTGTCCTCAGATAGTACAGCCCAGTCTCCTCATCATACACATACCCACGATACCTGAACGGATTCAACCAGCCCAGCGTCTCCGCCATGCTGCCTGTAGTCCCCAAAATCCTCCCCCAAGCATCGTATCCATATTCTACCACCTTCACCCCGCCGGCGTCAACCATGGCGATCACATCCCCCTGCAAATTGTGCAGGTACGAATAATATGCCCCGCCGTACTTCACCATCGCGGGCTTGCTGGCCGCATCATACCAGAAGTGCAGATCCACCGGATCTCCCTGCGGCACCTCATCGAGCGTGACCGTCGTCCGCTGGTGAATCACCAGCTTCCCATGCAGGATGTAGTCGGTGGTGGTGACCTTCTCACCATCCTCCGTCTGCACGGTATGCTTCTTTTGGATGCGCAGCCCCGCCGCGTCATAGGCATACTCCAGCATGTTATCCGCAGCATGGTCATACACGGTGACCATCGCGGTCATGGGCCTGTTTTCGCACAGCGAGGTGTTCAGGTTCAGATTGCCGCTATCGAGCAGATACTCCTCATAGATCGCCACCGGCTCCGCGTCCTCGTCGGGCAGATCGTCATCCTCGTCAGCGGGTTCCGGCTCGGGTTCCTCCTTGTCCTCGGACATGTCGTCATCGTCCAAATCGTCCTTCACATCCGGATTATCCGGGTCATCGTCGCCGTCGCCGTCGTCCGGCTCTCCGTCGTCGATGGGCTCGCCGTCCTCGTCCGTGGGCTCCTCGGGACCCGGCTCGGTCTCCTCCTCGGGGTCCTCGTCATCCGGTTCCTCGTCATCCGGGTCACCCTCCGGGATTTCTTCCTCCGGGTCGGGCTCGCCCGCGCCTTCCGGTGGCAGGTCCCCGTCGTCCCAGCCGTCGTCGCCGCTTTCTTCCAGGGGCGCATCGGGAATATCGACCGACAGCACGCCGTCCACCAGCACGAACTCATGCTGCGCGTCTGCATTGCCGGGCTTGCGCTCCAGGCTCATCTTGTTCATGTCCGTCTTGATCTCGCCATATACCTTTGCCGCGCCTTCCAGCGTGCAGCGGATCACCACTTTCCCGTTCAGCCCGATGTCGGCAGCGGTCAGCTCCACCTGCTTCACGCCCGCATGCTGCGCCGCCCATTTGGCATCCGCCGCCGCATCGCCGCTGTCGCGCGTCCAGGTGAAGGCGCTGTCGGGGATGTTCTGGGTATCGTCCACGCCCTTCTTGTTCACATGCGCGCTGGCCAGCAGATTGCTGTTTTCGTCCGAGAGCACATTGTCGCCCGAGAAGTGGATACTCAGCGTGGTGCCCGAGGCTTCGTCCGTGTCGTCCAGGAAGTCGGCGCCCTGGCCGCTGCCACCGCGCTTTTTCATCTTCATCAGCTTGCGTCCGGCCTTCCATTCGTACGTCCAGCCGTCGTAGGCGCGCGGGTTGCCGATCACGTCATAGGCAATGGGCTTCCCATCATAGCTGGTCAGCAGATCCTTCCAGGCGTTGGTGTAGGTGTAATTGATGGTCTGCGGCTCGCCCACGAGCTCGCCGGCGCTGAGCGCATACTTGCTCTTGCGCTTGATATTGCCGCCGCAGTCGTATTCATACACCCAGCTCGCATCCTCGTGCGGATCGTCCACGCGGATCAGCTGGCCCAGCAGGTCGTAGGTGTATTGGGTTTGCTTCACATTGCTGATCACATTGCCCAGTTTGTCGGACGTGGTAAAGCCCGTGATGTTGCCCACATTGTCATACACATAGCCGAGCAGCATGTCGGCGCCGTTTGCGCCCATCTTTTCGTGCCTGATCTGCTCCACCAGCGTGGTCGTGCTCTTGGCGTTCGTCTCGGTCTTGTTATAGATGACCGGCTGGTCGCCCTTCACGAAGGTGTAGCTGGTCGACTGCGCATTCAGCGTGCTGCCGGTCTTGCCGTTGGTCAGCGTGCGCTTCGAAATACGGCCCAGGCTGTCGAATGTGTAATCGATCCGCCGCTTGGCGTCCTTCTCCCCGAAGCGAACCGCCTTGGTGCGGTTGTCCTTGTCGTAGCCGTAGAAGCTCTCGTTGGTCTCGCCATACGCGGTCTCCTTGAACCCCGTCAGGCGGTTGAACTTGTCATAGGCAAGGCGGCTGCGGTAGATCAGCTGCTCACCAGTCTTGTCGGTCAACGTCGAGCGCATCGGACGGCCCGAGAGGTCGTATTCTGACCACTGCTTGCGGTTCAGACGGTTGTCGAACATCAGGCTGGATCGACCTTCCGCGTCGTATTTGTATTCGTAGCGCGGCTCCGTGTCGTCGTCGTACTTGATCCAGGTGACGCGGTCGAAATCATCATGATCCATGTGGATCGCGCCGTCGTTGCCGAACACGCTGTGCTTGAGCAGATGCCCGCGCTTCGTCTCGTCATACACATTCGTCGACAGCAGCCGGTCGCCCACCCTGACGCTCGTCTGCGCGTCCAGATTGTCGTACTCGAAGCTGTAGCTGACATCGCCAGCGTCGGTGTTGTGGCTGACGCCTGTCATCTTGCCGTACTGGTCATAGGTATAGTTGTTTTTGTACGTTTTATCGCCAACGGTCGCCTTGGTCTGGGTCAGCCGGTCAGCATCATCATAGTCATACTCCACCGTCTGCCCGTTCGCCGCGGTCACGCTCTTGAGCCGCCCGGTGTTCGGGTCAATAACCTTTGTCGTGGTGTTGCCACGCGCATCCTTACTGCCAATGGCATAGTTGCCGGTTTCATCGTACTGGGTCGTGGCCTTGATGTAGATACCACCGCTGCCCTTGCCTGCCGTTTCGCCGGAGTGACGCAGCAGCGTCTCCTTCTGGTTGCCGTATTCGTCGTACTCGTATTCGGTCACCAGCTTTTCCGGCGTACGCGACCACTGCATCAGATGCTTCTTCTGGGCGGCCTCGGTCTTGCCGTAGCTAAAATCGTAGGTTTGGGCGCCGGGTTTGCCCGGCTGCTTGTACTGGATGATGTTCTTGGCTTCGTCGCGCTTGATGCCCGATTTCTGGCCGGACAAATTGGAGGTCGAGGTGATGTTCTTGTCCTTGTCGTAGGCGAAGCTCCTGCCGAATTCTTCGCGATACAGATACAGATTGGAGAACTGCGCCTCCATCATGTTCTGCGAGTAGTTGATCTGCACGCGCACCGCCTTATACACGAACGGTGCGATGACCGCACGGCAGGCAAACTGCCACTCGCGCTGCGCCTTGTTGAACGTACAGTAGATGGTCTTGCTGAACTTGCCCTCCTTATCTTTGAACTGCATCGCAATGTCAAAGTAGGGCGCTTTGGCGTTCTTGCCTGGCAAACTGATGGCCTTGGCCCAGCCGCCCAGGGTAAACACATCGTTCTTTTTGCCCGCGATTGCGATCTCCTGATACAGCGAAACCTTGCCGCGCGCCCTGGTGGACGCAAGTTTCATGCAGCGGCCCGCGAGCGATTTGGGAAAGTCGGAATGCGCGTCTTCCACGCTGCCGTGGCTTTTGGCGTTAGCGGCGCGCTCCCAATACTTGGGTGCGATCTGGCTCTTCGCATCGGTATAGCTCAGGCGGAAATCCGAGTTGGTGATCTGGTTCACATGGTTGGCGATCTTGCCCTCCTCGAGCTGCGGCCAGCCGAACCACACCTTCTTCGCGCCCGCGTTCACCAGTTCCACCTGCACGCGCGTGGCAGCACCGGTGAGCGCAGGGACGTTGAAGCCGAGGCTCGTTCTGCCCCAGCCGCTCAGATCCAGGTCGGCTTTCCCATTGTCCTCCTCTTCATCCCACAGTATCGCGTCAATGTCCAGGTTTTCACCGCTCTGTACGTCGCCCTTATCGAGCAGCTTGATACGCAAGAATGCCTTGGTGTTGGCGGCAGTCGCGCCTGTGTCCGGCTTGATGTACGCAGAAAGCGTGTAGTCACCCGGCTCCAGCGTTACAGTCTGCTTTGCGACCGTCTCACCCGCTGCGACACCCAGCATGCTCATGCTCTTGAATCCGCACAGCTTTGGCGCCCCTTCTTCTCCAACGGATGCGCCGGTGCCCAACTCCCACAGATTCTCCGTCCACAGACTCTCGTCCTCACTGGCACCCACCTTTTTCCCCTTGCTGTTTTTCTTTGAAGGCTTCACGAAGCTGAACGATTTCAGCCGGTTCGTGACCACCTTCTGCAGCTTGCTGATCTCGGTGGGCTGGTTCTCAATATTGGCACTGAACTTGGTGAATTGGGCAAATCCTAGTTCGTCGCGCACGCTGACCACGTTGCCGTTCATATTGAACTGGTAGGTCAGCGTCTTGCCCGTGTCCTCAGTCAGCGAATCCACCGCCATCACTTCGGTTACCAGTTCTTCATAGCGGAAAAGCTGCTTTGCACCCAGCACCGCATTTTCACCTGCGCTAACCTTGCTGCTCTCCAGCGAAATGGCGCGCGAGGCCGAGGTATTCCGGAAACGTTGGTGACAGGTCGGGCACACGTCGAACCGCTTCACATCCTCAAATCCGATCTGAAGCCGCGCGCCATCATAGTTCTGCGCCCGAATCAGCAACCCATCGTCGTATTCGTAGGTGGTGTTCGCCACATACTCCTCCGCACCCTGCGCCTGCAGATCATAGTATCCGATCCCCGTCAGACGCTTCTCTTCGTCATAGCTGTACTGGATTTTGCGCCGCTCCGTTTCACCTTCGGGCGCAGGCCAATTGATCTCTGTCAGCAGACGTTCGTCGTTGTACAGCAGGTTGATCTCGCGCCCGGTACCGTCGGTGATCTTCTCTACCATGCCTTCCAATTCCTGCACATTGCCTGCGTCGTCAATCTTCCCAGTCGGCTCGACATAGCTGTAGCTCGCCTTGTTTTTCCCGGTCGCATCCGTAACGCTGACCAACCAACGATTGACCCACGAGGCATGCTTCAAATCTGTGCGCCTTTGGAAGCGCATCACGGTGTGGTCTTCGCTGGTGATCGTGATGTAGTGCGGCTTCTTAGTGGTGCCCTTGTGGTATACCAGCTTCAGTTTCATGCCCTCCAGGTCTTTGCTGGTTTTGCCAGCAGCCTTCTTGGGGAACCAGTGCTCTGTGCCACTCTCGTCCGTCCACACGTAGTACGTATATTCCTTCAATTCAAATGTCGGATCCTTGGAGTTGCGCTTGCTCAGCTTCTCCTCACGGATGCATTGCTGCACATTGAGCTTGAAGCCCGTGCCACAGTGGAAGTTGTTGGACTTCTTCGGGTCGTCGCTGTCCTTCTCACCAATTTTCGCCTCTGTCGACATGCAACTGTTGTAATAATGCGCAACCGAAACGGGCATACGATTGCCGCTGGTCGCCATGTCGGTGTGCTCAAACACCATGTTGCCGTTGAATAGATCCACATTGGCCGTGCCTGCACGTCCCGCGCTGCGGCTCTCGTACTGCCACCAACCCTGGATACCTGCGTGGCTCATGTAGTTGACAAAGAACACCGGCCTCTTCCACTGGTCCGGCGTGCCCGGTGCGCGCACCTCACAGTAGTTGTTTCCGTTGATCCCATCTGGCTTTCTCAGCATAATGCCGAAGTTCTGTGTCCTGTTTTTTACGCCGGTGTCTTCCTCGTCTTCCTGGGGTTTGCCCGTGTCATCCGTCTCAGGATCCTCTGCCTTGGTCATGAGCCAGTGACGAAACGCTCTGGTCACATCCATCGTGAATACGTTATCACCTTTTTGGCTCTTTCGGCAATCCAGGGGAATGGGAGCCACTTTTTTCTCATCTGTGTAATCCACCGTCGCCCAACTCACACTGCCGGCGCTCCAAGGCACCAGCACCTCGTGAACACTCATATAGTTTTTGTCGCTACTGCTATGCTCCACCATCCACAGCCCGGCCTGCGTCACCGTGTCGCTGCTCTTGAGCTTGAAGTTACCCAGATTCTTGATCTTCATCAGCGTGATCCACTCGGTCTTGTTCTTCACGCCGCTCTTGATGTAACCGCCGATTGAACGCTGCAATGCGCCCTTCTTTAGCATACAAACCGTCATATTGCTGTCTTCTCTGCCGGTTTCCACATAGGGATCAATGGTTACGGGAAACACAGCGGTTTCGAGCTGCGTTTCGTCCAACACATAACGCATGCGCACATAGCCCGGTCGCGATTCCAGGTCCACCTTCGTATCCATCGCGCTGCCAAGCGCGTCAAAGCTGACAGGGGCAGCAAACGTGAACAGCGTCTCTCCGCTCGCCTTGTCCTGCACGAGCACGCGCTGGTCCGCTTTGAGCTTATAGCTGTACTTCTTGGGCAGTTTCAGCACAGCATACTGCACAGCTTCCCTGTTCTCCAGGATGATGTCCTCTTTCAGATGGCCACCTTCCAGTTCATAGCGCACACTCACGCCCGGCATCAGCCCGTCGTATCTGGTCTCGGCGCGATTTTTTGCAGGCTGAGAGCGCCATTCCTGCGCGCTCTGATATTTTGCCTCCAGCTCTTCCAGTGTAGCGCTCTCGAGGTCTGCCTTGTTCCTGCGGCGGGACGCTTTCGCCCTGTCCAGCAGGTATTCACGCTTCATGTCCGTTCCTTGTCGCACATGCACTCTCGCATGGCGCGCTGGACGCTCAAACGACCAGTTCAGCGTGTTACCGTTGTTTGTCAGGCTGACAAGTGCGCCGTTTCCGCCTTCTTCCGCAAATTCCGCCTTCAGCGCACCCGCGCGATTGCGCAGCACCCTGCGCCCGTCTTGCGCTTCCACTTCCTCCAGCGTGTTGTCGATCTCCTTCCATTCGCCGTTTTCTTCATAGTGAACCGGCTCGGGATAGGCGATCATCTGGTGGCGTCCATTGCCCAGGCTGAAGTGCTTGATGCACGCTTCGCGCATCTCGACCATTTCCGTGCCCGGCAGGTTATCAAACGGCTCCGCCGGTCTGGCGAGCTCACCGATTTCCTGCTCGGAAACCGTGGGCCCCATCGGTTCCAGAACCGCATTGCCCAGTTTCTCATTGCTCATTTTTTTCTTCCTTTCCTTAGTTTCATATTCTGCTGGTCTGCACCCACTGGCCGTTTAGCCCGTAGTAGCTGATGACCTGCTTCCATTGGCCATTCACGCCGTAGTAGGCGTCACAGTTCCTCCATTGACCACTTGTGCCATACATGATCGGCTTTGCCGTAGGCACCGGAATAACGTCCTCCCACTCGATTTCGAGTTTGCACGCGTTCAGCCACAGGTAGTTATCCGAGTAGCCCGAAGAAGGCACGGAATCGCCCTTGTAGATCACAAACGAGTTGTGTCCGCCTTGGAGATAGTTCTTCATCTTCTCGAACAGTGTGCCTGTGATATTGCGCCGCACATTCGATGCATCATAGAAGTTCATGCCAAGCAGTGAGCCCAACGCCGTCCTGCTGATGCTCTTCACATTCCCCGTGCTGGCTACCGGCTTCTGGTTTCCTTCTGGCACGGAGTAGATGCCCAGCGACTTGTCGAACCCGTTGCCCCACCCCGTTTTGCTGGTGCAGCTTGTGATCATTGTGATCTTGGTGATGTCCTTCCCGTACAGCTCATCCAGATTCGGGAAATAGAGGTAGCCGTAGAAACGGCTCTGACCGGATGTCGAGCCTTGCGCCGCATACGAAGTGGAGCGGTCGGCATCATTTGTGGTACTGGTTTTTCGTTGCGCGGTATAGGTTGAGGTATTCGCCATCTCAACTCACCTCCTACACCGGCTTGAGCCAGATTTTGCCGTTCTGCACCTCGGGTGTGGTCGAGCTGTAGATCACGGATGCGAAGTCGTCTGCATCCAGCGTATCCTTCACGAAGCAACCGTCCTGTACACGGTACATCGGGTAGCCTGCTTCCTCGAGGTTTCGGAACGTGTCCGCTTCACTCAACGTCTGCAGCACCCATTCACCATCTTCGCTGTAGCGCGCGATTTTGGGCACGCCTGTGGCGTCCGACGCAGTACGGTATGCCACGCGGCAGCCTACCTCCGGGTAGGTGGGGAACACCATTCCCTCCAGAATCTGGTTCACAGTATGGTTTTCGTTGGTTTCCTTTACACCATCGATCTCCGCTTGCAGCCGCTGATCCTCAGTGTCCATAGCATCCTGGACGCCATCGATCTCGCTCTGCAGTCGCTGATCCTCGGAGTCCACAGCTTCTTTAACGCCATCGATCTCCGCTTGCAGCCGCTGATCCTCAGTGTCCACATATTCCTTCGTGACCCCAGGCACCAGAATCTCGACCCAATGCTCTTTGCTCGTGGGAAGATTCCCCCGTGTCGTACCTTTGGCGATATAAGCACCACCCTCATAGGGCACCAGGTCGAGCTCTTCATAGGTCGTATTCGGCTCATAGATGTCGTGTACCACGATGCCGACTCGCCCAAGGGGATAATTCATGATTCGTTCCTCCTTTGACTTTGTTTCGTTTCCTCGCTTTGTTTTTGGCACGAGCCTCGTGCCGGACCTTCATACTATGCAGTTGTCAAGGTGCGCGGGGGATACAAATGCCCAGGCAATGATGCCAGCGCCACGCGCTCGCTGCCTGGGCAGGGAATATTCAGTTGTGTATGGGTTACGCTTCGCCGAGTGCTTCGACGGGTTCCTGGGCCTCTTCCGGTGCCGCAGGCGCGACTGGCTTCTGTTCCAGCGCCGGCAGGAACACCTCGCTCATCGTCACCTCAACCGCCGTGAACAGATTGTCGCCCACGGGAATCTGGCGCTGCGCCAAGTACCCTTGCAGCGCGATCCGCATGTCTCGCTTCAGGCGCGGGGCGCAATAGGTCGCGCAGGCGTTCCAGGCGCTGATTCGGTACAGTTCCTTTTGTACGCCGCCGATGGCATGGTGTCTCACCACCAGCCGGAACGTGAGATGCGGCGCGGCCCCCGGTTTGTTGACCAGCTTGGGTTCGTCGAAGATGGTGCCCGATAGATGTACGTGATTCATGGTGCTCTCTCCATTTCTTTGTTTGTTTTTTGTTTGCTATGTGGGCGTCGCTCAGCGAAGTATCCCGTATAAAAGGAGGCGCACACCACTAGCAAGCGCGCGTTGCTCCTGAAATTGCGTAGCGGGTTGGAAAGCGCAGGGTACAAAAAAGGCGCATGATGCTCATGCGCCTTGCGTATCTCCGCGGTGTTGCCTTGCCTTTCCGTTCCGCCAAGTATATCATAACACAAACGTGTGTTCGTTGTAAAGGGCCATTTTGCGCTCAATTGCGGTTCAGAAAATGGCGTCCAAGTGTTCCCTTGCCGTCCAGAATCTTGCCACATTCATGCGAAAGCCCTCCTCTTCTGCGGGAATCTCCCGTATCCGTCAATTGTCGATCGAATTGTTAAACGCCAAATTGGAGGTTATCCACACTTCCACATATCCACAGCATTTTGTGGATTATTCGATATGCTGCGATTTGGTGGCATCAATTGCTTCCAGCGCTTCCGCGTGGGTTTGCCAAGCCAGTGTCCTGCTCAAATCCAACGCAGTACATATCTCTTTCCAGGACCAGCTATCAATATAGTAGAGCCAAAGGACGTCCTGCTGCCTTGGATCCTTCACTGCCCGGATCTCGCCGAGCACAGCATTGAACTGTCTATCCATATCATCGACCTGCTGTTCGAGTTCCAACAGCTTGGGTATGCCGTCATATCGGCTTTTGCGCTCTCCACCCTTTACCTTTGGCTTGTAGCTGGGCGTGGTGCCCTCTGCCCTTGATCTCAACCGTTCGATTTGTTCGTTCAGCTTCTCTTTGCGTTGGTCATAGTATCGCGCCGCTTTGAAAAAATCCTTTGTGTTCATGGTGCCTCCTTGAGCCGGTCTTTTCCGGCTTCGCTTGTAGTCGGCATTGCTGCCGCACTACTTTATTGGCGGCATGAAAAACACCCACAGCGCCGCAAGGGAGCGCATGTAGGTGTCAGAATCTTTCCGTTATGCAGTTTTCAAGGTACGGTTGTGTGGTTCGGGGATGAAAAAGAGACCATCCTGCTGGATGATCTCTTCTGGCGTCAGACTCTCTTCTGGCTTCGCCTGAGTATATCATACTTGCCGGGCACATGTTCAGTCAAACGAAATCCTTGTTATGGAACGGTAAATATGTTCACTTGGCATCCCAAAATGTTCAGCCCTGAACATTTGCAACGAAAATGCACTCGCGCACCATATAATCGCAGACATCTATCCGGCGCCATGTCCTTGGCATCGCAGGTTACCCCTGCCTTTATTACACTGTTCTCCTACACATCTATATGTCATAAACCCCAATTCCGTGATGCGTTTGGACGGCAATCCCAAATTTTAACACTCAATTGACCGCTTTCCTGACACGATAAATGTGCCTTTTCAATGTGTCCCGCTTTGTGTCGTACATTTCAGCCAACATTGCGAGTGGTATTCGATCCACCATATATTGATACAAGAGCTCCGTTTCCCCCTCTCCGACAATGCTGGTAATCCGTTCAAACACCTCCTCCTGTAATTCACGCTGGTTGATTTCCCTCACAATGGCACATGCGGCGTTCGCAGTCTCAATGCCCATGCCCATTTGAATCAGCCAATCCAGAGAAATCTCAGACATCTGCCTTTTTCTGCCAAGGTTCTTGACTTTGTTCCTCATGGTAAGAATCAGCCACCCCGTGATATTGGGGTGGCTGACGAGCCTATCTCGCTTTTCGAACATCAGTATACATACATCCTGTGCGACATCTTCCGGCGAAATGGTGAGATTGTTCCGCCGCAGCGCAAAACCTGCTTCTTTCACCAAAGCATCAAAGGAACCCATGTACGCGTCGCAAAACCATTTCTCTGTTTGCATATACCCTCCTCCATTCGCTACATGTCGAAAGGTCTTATCCTGCGTAGGAATACCGTTTAGTTCTCCTCAATCATTCTGTGTATCTGAATCCAGGCATCCTCAACATTGTATTGACGATACAGTTCGAGCTTGTGCCGCATCTGTTCCGGCGCAGACTCCAGCGCATCATCCAAGTATTCGATGTACTTTTCCGCCTCCATGTGGTTTTCCGCTGTGAGGTGCCATTGCGCATCGGCATCAGACCGCGTCAGCAGATACACGCCTATTGCGGTCTGCCTATCGTTCTGTGCACGCTCGATTCGGGCCAAATGTGCAAATACCATGCCAATGGATGCCGCAAAATCTGTTGGATCAATTGACAGCGCCTGCTGAAATAGCTCCTCGGCCACCCGGTCATCTGTTTTCAGTACATCGTAACCACTCTTGTTAAGCGTGACGATGCAATCCCTTTGCGAATGAGTGAACTCAGCCCCGCACTTCGGGCATTTTGCTTGCGCCAATATGATCACCTCTTTGTTCATGAAATTACAAATCGGGGCGCAGCCAATGGCCACGCCCCATCGCGCCTATGATTAATAGTACTTCTGTGAAGATTCGACGGTGATGGTTTCGAGTACGGTGCCTGCACTGTTCTTGATCTTTCCCACCACGACTACTTTGTAGTAATAGCCGGAAACGACCGCCTTGGTCTTCTTTACTGAGCAGCCAGAAGCCCCTGTCCCCGAAGCCGTCCATGCGCCGCCGTAGGTTTCCCACGTGGAACCCACCTTGCGCTTGAGCGTCATGGAGACTGAGCTGTTGTTGCTATTGCTGGAGGGTGATACCGCACCAGTGCACGTAGCCGTGCCGCCGCTGATGCTTAAGCCTACGGTCGCTGTGTTTGCGTACGTCCACATAACACTCATCGCGTTTGCGGCCAAGGGAACGGACAACACCAGGATCGAAACCAAGAGTAGAGAGACCAGTCTTTTCATGAGAAACCCTCCTTTTGTTGTTCTGCCATTAGAGACAACACAAGGAGGGTATTTGCAACAGAATCTGGTTACTGAATTGGAATAACACTTTCAGCAATGGCAATCGCTACGTCAGGAGGAAGTGTACCATAAATGACAAAGTACCGATCATTTATCGCCCACCAAATGGCAGTAACCCCATTCTTTTCAGAAATCGTGCCTATTTGATCGAGCACTTCGACTTGACGAGTATCGGAATCCTCGGTATCATAGAACATTTCGATATCTAAGTTGGTGCACTCTCTAATACTTACCCATAGATTCTCATTGTCATAAGTGGCTGTAGTAATATTTTCATCTACTCTTCGAAGAGTCAACCTATCAGGTATATAGGTGGGATAATACTCTCCATTCCATCCCTCCGGCACATCGAGCCTGGGCGCCTCAGGATCGCGGATCTGAAGCTGCGTATACTCATCTTCGCGGCTCTGCAGGAACTCCAGCACCCGCGCGCGGAGAGGTTGCACGGTCGCCACGGCGGCTGTCAGTCCAACAAACAGCAGCACAAGCACTGCGGCTGCCATGATCCCAAGTCTGGCTGGCCGGCGGCGGATCAGGTTTGTCGACTGCTGCTGTTCATCGAATTTCTCATATATGCGCTGCAGCGTCCTGCTCTCGGTTGCAGCGAAGAATGCATCCATTTCCTCCTGCTCTTCGTCCGATATGGGCGTTTGCTCCAAGCGCTCGAGCTCTTGTTCCTGCAGCTCGGCGAGAGCCAGCCCAAACAACGCGTCCTCGTATTTCTGGTATAGCTCCTTTTTCCGGTCATTCATCACGTGCACCCTCCCCTCCGAGTAGATCCGCTGCGCGACGTTTTGCCCTAGTCAGATACATCCGGATACTTGCAGGCTTAACGCCCAGCGTGTCTGCAATCTGCAAATCGGGGAGTTCATCCAGATACTTCATTCTAAGCAAGTTCAGCTCATTCGCAGGCATTTCGGAGAGCGCCTCAACTAGCGCACCAAGTTCCGCTTCTCGTATCAGCGGTCGATCTGCCGCTTCGCCGCCTGGAACCAGATCGAGGATTTTGCTGTCACCCTCTAAGAATGAATACTTGCTATTCCTGTTCCGTTTGACTGCTTTGTTGATCGCTGTGTTGCGGATAGTGGACATGATGTAGAATTTTAAGTTGTAATCGTTCTTCTCCTGCAGTTCCTCAACCTTTGGGATTAGGCGCACACAAGCGTCATTAATTGCATCCTCTGCGTCGTGATGGCTCTTTAGGATTCCTATGGCTATTCTAAACATCAGCGGTCGGTAGGTTCGGTATAGCTGCTCCATAAATGCGCGGTCGTCTGGATTATCCATAGCCAGGATTATTTGGGGAATAACCATGTGGACCACTCCTTGCCATTTGTCTTTTGTATAGGAATGATTATACCATAACAGTTTGACAGAACAACATGCCACAAGGTATTATATCATCAAAGAAACGATAGAGCGGGGCGAAAACATGGCAATCGATTATGTTTCTCTGGGTGCGAGGGTTCGAAAGCTTAGAAAGCAACGAGGAATCTCCATGGCTCAACTTGCAGTGGAGGCAGGCGTGTCTCCGTCCTTTCTCGGCCACGTTGAGCGCGGCAGTCGAAAGGCAAGCCTGGAAACGCTCGCTCGGCTATGCTCCGTGCTGTCTACCACGCCCAACTATTTGCTGCAAGACTCGTTCCCGTCGATGTCAAAAATCACAAAACGCGAGGCGGAGGATTCAGAACTACTAAATCGAATAAGCAACATGATTGATGAGCATATGGGGCGGAGCTGATCCCAGAGAAAGCCACAAGAATACCAAGGCGCCTCAGATGAGAGCCTGGTGGTTGCCTTGCATGCTGCTGACCTTGGGCGTCTTCCTCACTTATAGGCACAGCGGATCGGAAAAACTGCACGCCGGCACACGTATCCATGTACTCCAAAACCAGCCGCACCCCGGTGGTCGAGGACGCCATGCCGGCCACCCAGGTGCGGTTTACTTACGATATATTGATACGTTATTGAGACTTCGAAGCGCGAATGTAGATGGTGGCGCGCTGAGATTTTGCCTGCGGATGGATAAGCAGTTCTGCCATGCGCAGAATTGTCTGATTCATACGCCTGAGTGTGCTAATCGAATACAGTACATTTTCACTAGGCGCAAATTGGATCTCCGATAGCTGCACGAAGGTGAGCCCATCATCATAATGTAGTGCAACAAACCGCGCCTCTGTCTCTGTAAGTAGATTCAAAATGGCCTTGTGGAGTTTAAGTTGCATTTTGATACTGCTGATTTCCTGTTGAAGCGCATGGATGTGTGATTCAATCTGGGGCTGATCTCCATCCGCTTGGTCCGCATAGTGCAGTGCGACATACTCTGTGCTACTTCCATGGCGCCGCGACTTGGGCATACCATCCAGCGCACGTCCGCTGAGAACCATTGATTGAATTGTCTCGTCCTTTTCAGTAGAATGCATCTCAGCATACTGCCTCAACTCCATGCGGGCAACCTGCAACCGCGCCAACACTTGCTTATGATTTCGCAGAATATCCTTTGCGCTTGGGAACATACTTCCACCTTCTTGCATTTGAAATAGAACACCTGTTCTTGATAATAGAATAACACAGGAACGTGTGTTCGTCAATCGAACACCGCATTAAATTGTGGACGAATGGAAGCTTTTTTTCGTGCACAGCGCTCATGGTTCAACAACGGAGCGATCATGGTCTACCGCTCTTATCTCATACCGTCTCAACCCGACACGATAGCCCCCTAACTCAGCACGATAGCTTTTCCTCGGGTGCATTTTCTGAATGGAGGCCTTGGAGTTTGCGGGCAAAAGCATGATTTGAGCGCGAATCTACAATAATGTAGGATGGATTGGTGAGTCGGCCATTTATGGAAATGGGCTAAAGAACGCTGATATATAAGGAATTTCTTCTTCAATGCA
The DNA here is from genome assembly GCA_030265545.1 of Eubacteriales bacterium OttesenSCG-928-N13. GTDB lineage: Bacteria > Bacillota > Clostridia > Christensenellales > Aristaeellaceae > JAJDGF01. Next base: position 16,913 of record JAJDGF010000002.1, on the reverse strand, counting down.
AACAAAAAGACCATCGTTCTACACGATGATCTTCTTGCATCACAACAGACGTTGTGAGGTGGTCGAGGTGACAGGATTCGAACCTGCGACCTTTTGGTCCCGAAGCCAGAATGATAATCGCGCAGAATCCTTATGCATCAGGCATTTCGTAGTCCTCTATGACTAGTATTTGACTAGTATTCTCCAAAAAACCGTCCATTTCGGCGTCGTCTTCGTCCTTTTCCTGATCTTCGAGGTATGTGTCGAGCTTCGTCATGGACTTCGCCTTGTAGACCTTATCCAAGTGCGTGTAGATCGACAGCGTAGTCTTAACATCCGTATGTCCAAGCTGCTTCATAGCGGTGAGCACATCCACGCCAGAGAGATACAGCAGAGTAGCGAAGGTGTGGCGTAACCAATGCGGAGTTATGCGCGGAATGACAAATGGCACTCCGTCCGGGTCGAATTTGCTCGTGTACTCTCTCCCATTCTCTTTGCGGAGTTCGCTCTCTTTAACGCCATACTCAAAGTTCAGATCAGCGAGATAGCTTTCCCATAGACGAATCCATGACGATTCAGTGTGGAGCGTCCCCTTCTTAGAGGTCGTTACTAATGCTCCGCTTCGTGTCTCGCCCTTGAGGAAATCGACAAGGCGCTTAGGGATGTGAACCTCGCGGATGCTCTCTGCTGTCTTGGCGCTGTCCTGATGTAGAACGAATTTACCGCGAACGCATTCCGCCGACTTGTTTACGCTGATTATGCCCTTTGCGAGGTCTATATCGTCCCACGTTAGAGGAATCATTTCGCCGCGCCGCAATCCTGCGTACATCATTATCATGGCCGCTGGGCGAGCGTCATGTTCGAGGTCGCATATCCACTTCTGCTCATGCTCAAGCAATGCCCTGCGCTTGCGAGGTAGTTTCGTCTTTGGCATTCGCGTTGCAGCAACAGGGTTGTACTCCAACACGCGGTTGTCAACCGCAAGCTGCATGATTCCCGCCGCAGTTATCCGGCGATTGAGAAGCGTCTTTTTTGAGGAGGGTTTCCCGGTGTTGTCGTTCTTCTCAGCTAGGTCAATCAGCGCGTCTTGAAAGTCAATGGTTCGCAGTTTCGAGATTTCCGCATTTCCGATGCGGGTGTTCCAACTATCAACAGCGGCCTTGTAGGCGGCATATTGTCCGCCTTTGACCTCGCTTTTCTTGATCTTCAGCCACTTCTCCGCCCAATCCTCAAATGTGTCCATCTTCGCGTTGACGTCAATGCCTTTGTGCATCGCAACTTTTAACTGTTGGGCTTTTTCCTCGACCTCTTTCGCAGTGCTGCCGTAGATGGTTTTATAGAATTGCTTCCCAGTGTCATCTCTGCCCACGTACACATTGATTTGATAGCGCCCGTCTGCGCGGGGCTTGAGTTTACGTCTGGGCATCGTGTCACCTCGTTTCTACGCAGTTTGATATGCGTAATGGATTTCAACCGCATTGCGAAGGCCCGAAAAGGCAATTGGACCAGTGGCAACTTTTTTGAGCGAAGACAAGCGAATCGACTTCTGCGTTCCGAAAATCTCGTCGAGCAGTTTTGTCGATGCGACATAGAACATCCATTGATCCAGCGATAGGGGATTTACCTTCTCCATGCTTTCTTCGCAGAGAATACAGAAGACATATACATCGGCTTGGCGAACAGATGAGTCATCGTATGTCCCGTCAGGCAAAGCGGCACGAGCGGGAGCAATGCTAAACTGGATAGTCGAAGGTCTTTTTTGCGCCCATTCCTGTAAATACGCCGAACTTTTCACCTCGACCTTGATTCCATCGTTCGTTACGAGATCATAAGCCATCCAACCATCACGCGGCATGGTAAAGTCAATGCGTAGTGCCTGAGCGACGACAAACTCCGCCAAAGCACCTCGGTATATATTGCTGAGTAAATTCGAACCATGCCAGCGCCAGAAATCAAGAAGCGATGCTTTAAGGGCCTGCCCGTTGTAGGTGAATAGTTCGTTTCCGGTTTTGAGTTTGGTCATCGCTTTGTATTCCTTTTCTTTTCTGATTCTCAGAAGTTACTCACTCCACTCGAAATCGATATATAAGATACCATCCTTCTCATATAGCATCCGTTTTCTCAATCCCCTTTTCGGTCGCCATGCGACGTTGTTCGAGCAGGGCTGTCGAACGGACAATCTCTTTGCCATCATCATCAAGGGAACGGTATCGCCGGAGCAACGTTTCTTCATCGTTGGTAAGCGAAGATTCCCGTTCGGTGACACCGAGGCTAACGCTTAGTGTCGAAGCTTCCATTCCAAGCAACTCATATGGAGTTATTTCAAGATACTCACATATTTGGGGGATATGCTTTGCTTTAGGGTCAGTGCCGCGTTCTCTCCATGTGGACATTTGTCCAGATGAAACACCAAGCAGCTTGCCCAGTGCGGTTTGATTCTTCCCGTTAGTTGCGTCCAATAGTGAGAACATCCTCTTACAGATACTCAAAAAATCACATCCTTGAGAAAAATATCACAAAATAGAGCAAAACCCTTGACGAAATATCACATATGTGATATGATATAACTACACCAGAGTCAAGGAGGCACACGCCATGAAGAATCCCGAAATCATCTTCCTCGACCTTCACCCAGAAGAACGCATCATTACCGTTCAGAATGTAATCGCTGGCCTAGAAAGATGCTTGGCTGAAGCGCACCTCATGCATCACATCGGTAATATTTTACCACATCGTAAAGAACTAGACAAGAGAGAGAGGAGTGAAATAAATGAGCTTAGGTAGGAACATTCGTCGCATTAGACGAGCACAGGACATCACCCAGATGGAACTGGCGCAGTCGCTGAGCATTTCGCAGTCTTTGCTGTGCCAGATTGAACGAGGCACCAAAAACGCGACAGTTGAGCTTGCAATAGACATTGCGGGGGCGCTGGGCGTATCCATCACCGAACTGATTGGCGATGATGCACACAATCAAACAGCCTAGGAGGGCTTCTCCATGGTAGAAAACACGATTCGCCAGAAGAGCAATGAGCGCAATAAGCCTTCTGGTTCGTCAGAAGCGGCTCAATGTTATGAAGGAGACAAAGCATAATGTCAAGGACGATTAAGGATTTAACCGGGCGCCGCTTTGGAAGGCTGAGGGTTTTCAACTTCTTCGGTGTCAAGGAGGGTCAGGGTGTCTGGGATTGCTGGTGCGATTGCGGCGCAATGGTCACGGTGACATCAAACCAGTTGCTGTGTGGTCGGTTGAAGAGTTGCGGCTGTGGACACGGACGATCCGCGAAGTAACGGTTATCTCAATTACGATTATACGATAGAAAGGAGCCGAACACCATGAGCAAAGATTGCCGGAACATTTACCGCATCAGCAGGGAACTTGCTGGTATGACGCAGGAACGCGTCGCGCCGTTTCTCGGATGCGCGGTTCGCACATTGAGCGATTACGAAAACGGAACGCATCCCCCGGACGACATCGTGAGGCAGATGGTCAAGGTTTATCGGATTCCCGCGCTTGCCTACTGGCATTTCAAGGCGAACGAACATCTGGGCGAGTACCTGCCGGACGTGTACGAACCGCAAACCTGCGGAGACATGGGATTCCTCGTGGTTCTCTCCAGTGACGATCTGGAGGAAGCGCTCATGATTGTCAAGGAAGTGCTGGCGGATGGGCGGATTGATCCGAGCGAGCACGGAAATATGAGACGCTGCGCAAGCCTTCTGAGGGCAGTCGCAGGTCGGCTGATTTCCGCAGCATTATACGTTGAAACGGAGATTGCGCAGAACGATGACTTGCCGGACGCGAGTTGATGGGAGGAATTGAAGAAGATGTACCGCAAGAAAGTCTTGATCCCGGACTGGAACGAGTTGCCGCAAACATTTGAGAAGGACATCGTGGCGCTCTATATGAGATATACCCACCGCCATGTGTGCCAGCTGGCACGGGACAACAAGATACCGGCCAGAAAGATCAACGGCAAGTGGCTGTTTGACCGAGACGAATTTCGGAAGTACTGGGAGGCGCACCACAATGGATGCTACGTGTAAGATGAGAACGTCTTCGCGCCGAATAGAGTTGATCGATCAGATCAACAAACTGAAACGCGAAGGGGAGCTGCTAAAAGCCGAAGGTGCTCCGCGAGAGCGAATCAACCAGATAGGCCTGAAGATCGCCGCAAAGGAAGCCTCACTTGCTAAAATCGACGACTTTAAGCACAAGAATGGAGGATGAAGATGAACTGCCTGTTGATGATTCCGGTGTTTTGGGCGTGGTACGCGCTGGGTGGATTAACAACGATGACGCTACTCGCAATGCTGTTCCACCGCGAAATAAAGAGAGCGCCACTGTTGGTGGAATCGCTGGCAATGATCGAAGATGAAGAGGATTAAGCACATGGATAAGAAAAAAGAAAGCCCTTCCCATCGCTGCAACGATGAAAAAGGGCAAAGGATTACCAACGTGATGATTATAACATATCCCATTGAAATAAGCAAATCCCACGAGAGGGGGGAATGACATGAAGCTGAGCATAGACCGATTGGTCATCCGGCATTTTAAGGGCATAGAGCATTCTGAAGTCGATTTCGGATGCGAGGATGCCGCCATCTGCGGCGATAACGCCACGGGAAAGACGAGTGTGTTTGACGCGTTCCTCTGGTTGCTTTTCGGGAAAGACAGCACGGGCAGGAGCGATTTCGGCGTAAAGCCTTATGACGAAAGCGGCACCGAGATACACAATCTCGAAACATCGGTTGAGGGCGCATTCCTTCTTGATGGCCGGACTCTGACGCTCCGGCACATGATGTCCGAGGACTGGGTGAAGCAGCGCGGACAAGCCGAGCGCGTGTTCAAGGGCAATAGCCACACCTACTGGATCAACGACGTTGCAACGTCCGCATCCGATTACAAACGTCACATTGAAAGCATCGCCGAGATGGAGGTTTTTCGGCTCATCACAAACCCGCTCGAATTCAACACGATTCACTGGGAAAAGCGGCGGCAAATTCTGCTGAAACTCAGCCCGGTCGATATTGATAGCGTTTTGCTTGCGAATCCGAAATACAGCTTCATCGGCATTGAAATGGAGAAAAAGCAGACGAACATCGACGGCCTGAAGAAATCCTACAAAGAACAGAAAAGGCGCGTGGACGACGAACTGACGGCGATCCCGATTAAGGTATCCGAGGTCAAACGGATGCTCGGTGACATGGATGGAAGTTCGGCGGAAAAGGCAGTACAGGAATGCGAAACGCTGGAATCTGAACTTGAAACCATCGAAGGAATGCTCATTGACGAGAGCGCGGCAGAGCGATTGAAGAAACTCACGTCCGAAATCGCACAGACAGAAAGCGTTGTTCGCACCCTAAAGAATCAAATGTTCAAGGAGCGGCTTAACGCCCGACAGAGCGTGCAACTGGAGCTATCGAAGACGCAGACAACCATCAATGCAGCGAAGGGCAGCTTACCTTCGGCGCAGACGCGGTTGAACAACTGTACCGACCAGATTGCACGATACGAAAAACAGCTCGCCGACCTGCGCAATGAATGGTATGAATGCGACAAGCGCCAGATGGCCGAACCCGAAGTCGATACACTCTGCCCGACGTGCAATCAATCGCTTCCCACCGAGATGATCGAAGCGGCCAAAGTAAAGGCGGCAGAGTTGTTCGCCAAGCAGAAGGAGCGAGAGTTGAGCGAAATTGGGGCGCGAGGGGTGCGCCTGAAGCGGCAGAAGGAAGATGCGGTCAAGGCATACTCTGACGCACAGGCGGAAGTCGAACGGCTCGAACCGCTCACGGACGAATCCATGATTCCTTTGCTCACGGGAAAGGTCGCCAAGTATGACGGAGAGCCGGATTATTCCTCGAATTCCGAAGTGGTGGCAGCGGAGAAAGTGCTGACTGCGCTCATGGATAGGCTGAACGCATCACAGGGCATTGACCCGGAACGCGAAGCCTTGAAGGCGCGGCGCGAGGGAATCAATACAAAGTTGGACGAGTTAAATATCATTATCGCCCGGAAGGATCAGTACGACCTCTGCGTAAAGCGTATCGAAGAGCTGGAAGAAAGACAGCAGGAACTCGGCATTCAGCTTGCGGACATCGAACGTGCAATTATCTTGATAGAGCAGTTCATAACCGAGCGGTGCAGAGCGCTTGAAGAGAGCATCAATACGCTGTTCCCCACTGTGCGCTGGAAGCTATTTGAGGTACAGATCAACACCGGAATCAAGGACACATGCATCTGCTTGATCGACGGCGTCCCGTTTTCCGATGCAAACAACGCCGCAAAGATCAACGCTGGGCTAGAAATCATCGACGTGCTGAGCAGGTTCTACGATGCTTCCGTTCCCGTGTTCGTAGATAACGCCGAGGCTGTGAACCAATTGGCGAATATCGAAAGCCAGCGGGTAGCGCTGACTGTAACAACCGATAACCCGCTGCGTATCGTTCGCGGCAGTGAAAAAATGGAGGTGGCATAATGGCCGAGCAGAAGAAAAGCCCAGAGCAAGAGAAGAACCTTCCAGTAGAAAAAAAGCCCACGCCGTCTGAGCGATTCTCCGCCAACATCCAGAAGCAGTTCGAGGCCGAGGCTGGCTCACCTGTAATGTGGACGGAATATGAACGGCAGCTCGCACAGCACTTGTTTCTGAAGATCGACAGTTCGCTGAAGGACGCGGAGAAAAAGCGGGCAAGCAATAATGCCGTACCCTACACGTGGGAAAACGTGAACATGCGCAAGCTGGCGCTTGACGCAGTGAATCGCGTACAGCTCGGACTTGACGCACTGCTACCGGCAACCGTCTACCCGATTTGCTACTTCAACACGCGCGAGGGCAAGTACGACGTTGACCTGCGCGTCGGCTACAGGGGCAAGGATTACTACCGCAGAGCCGCCGCGCTCGACCCGCCCATCGCGGTTCGCTACGAACTGGTCTATTCGACGGATAAGTTCTCCGCCATCAAAGCGGATTTCCGGCATGAGTACGACAGCTACGAGTTCGAGATCACACAAGCGTTTGATCGCGGCGATGTGGTCGGAGGTTTCGCCTATTTCGTCTACGATGATCCGCGCAAAAATGTCCTCGTTACAGTGAGCGAAGCGGAATTCAAAAAATCACAGAATCAGGCAAAATCGCAGGATTTCTGGGGCAAATTCCCGGTGGAGATGCGTTTCAAAACGCTCGTGCATCGCGCAACGGATCATCTCGCCATCGACCCCAAGAAGGTCAATGCATCGGCCTATGCCTACGTAGAATCGCAGGATCAAGAGGGCGAGCGGATTTATTCCGAGTTCACCGAAGACGCGAACAGTATACCGATCACGCTTCCGGAGGAGGCGATCACCATCGAAGACGCGCCGGAAACGCCGCAGGATGATGTACCTGACGCACAGCAGCGTGGCCCCGGCTTCTGATGCCTCATGAAGCTAAAGGTTTTCGGGACGGGCAGCAAAGGCAATGCGTATGCGTGGATCGTCGGGCGAGATGTCCTCCTGTTGGACGCTGGCCTCCCGTGGAAGACGATCATCGAAGGGTTGGATGACGGACTGCGTGGCGTTTGCGGGTGTTTGGTGACTCACGAGCATAAGGATCATTCAAAAGCTGTACCGGATATGCTGAAATACGGGATAAAGACAGTCATGAGCGACGGCACAGCGAAGGCAATATCACCGCCCACGCCCGATACATCCGTTAAGCCCGTTCAAGCCCGTATCAGGGCGGTAAATGGCGAACCCATACATTTACTCAACTTCGCAATCGTCCCGTTTACGACCCAACACGACGCCGCCCAGCCACTTGGCTATCTCGTCAAGCACAAGCCGACAGGCGCGACCCTAGTCTATGCGACCGACACCTATTATCTCAAGTACACGTTTCCCGGCGTGAACTACTGGTTGATTGAATGCAATTACACGATGAAGCTGGCGAACAAGCTGCTTGAGGACGAAAGCGGGAAATCCCTATACGACCGACTGATGAAGAGCCATATGTCGCTGGACAGGCTGCTCGAAGTATTCAGAGTGAACGACCTATCGCAGACGCGCACGATTGTCTTGATACACATGAGCGACGAACGGTCGAACGAAGCGGAGATGGTCGAAGCGGTGTACAGGCAGACGAGCATCCGTACGATTGCCGCGAAAAACGGTCAGGAGATCGATTTCGAATATTGCCCATTTTAATGAATAGGGGGTGAGTACATGGGGAAGGAAACGAGAGTAACCTGCGACAGTTGCGGCGTAGATGTATTCAGCAAGAAATACTTTACGTTGAATGTGCGCAAAGTAGCTCACGGAAAACAAACGATAAACCCGTTGATCTATTTATGCCCGAAGTGTTTCAGAGAAACGAAACTGGCGCTCCTGTTGTTCGGCACAGAAGCAGCAGAAGAGTAGAGTAACAGAAAGAAGGTGGACACCATTCCTACGAGACTTCTGAGGGAGGGCATCTGCCTTAGCGAGAGCATCAGCAAGCTGAATTGGTTTCAGGAAGTGCTGTTTTATCGGCTGATTGTAAGTGTGGACGATTACGGACGTTATTGGGCAACGCCGGAGATCGTTAAAGGGCGGTTGTTTCCGTTGGCGAACACGACGGTTACGCAGGTTGAAGATGCTTTGAACAAATTATCGACGGAAGGTATGATTCGAGTCTACGAAGTAGACGGCAAACTGTACCTAGAGTTGTGCAATTGGACGAAGTTTCAGACGCCTCGCGCGGCCAAATCGAAGTTCCCCGCCGCGCCTGTCAACACACAAGGCAATCAGCACTCGCAAACAGATGTTAGCGACCCTCAAGCATCTGTAAACAAATGCAAACAATTGCTTGCAGATGCTCCCGATATTCGATATTCGGTATTCGATATTCGTAATTCGATATCCGATATACCCCCCTTACCCCCCAAGGGGGAGGATGCCATCGACCCCTCCGACGCCATTTCAAACAAACCAGAACCTGCTGATGCAGCGCCCATAAGTTCGCGACGGCGCAAGCCATCGCAGCTTTCCAAGACCCAAGAGGCGCGGTTCAATCGCTTCTGGGAGGTCTACCCGAAAAAAGTCAGCATAGGCGACGCTGAAAAGGCGTGGGCGAAGGTTGACCCTGATGACACTCTTGCAGAACGAATCATTCAGGCGGTAACGGCGGCAAAACGCTTCGATACGCGTTTTCGCGAGAAGCAGTATACGCCGCATCCGGCGTCGTGGCTCAATGGCAAGGAGTGGATGAATGAGTACCAATCACGAGCAGCTTCGCCTAAAACAACCGTTCCGAGCGGCAATCCGTTCAAGCCGTTCTTGACCGAATAGTAACGAGGAGGAGAGCCTATGGAGGCTATGGACAAGCCTATGCAAAGCCGGAGTTTTACAGGTGTCATGGCGATGTTTGGCTGTGATGCGCCGGGAATGGAAGAGGGCGACTATGTTGGCACGGACGAGTTATTGTATTGCGGCAAATGTCATACGCGCAAGCAAACCCGAATCAAGGATGAACGCTTTCGCGCCATCTGGAATGGGAAGGATGAATTCATCTTCCCGACCGTTTGCGAATGCCGTAAAGCTGAATTGGAGGAGGAGGAAGCGGAGCGCAAGCGACGCGAGGAACAACAACGGGTGGACGAGCTTCGCCGAAGCAGTCTGATCGACGACAAGTTTGCGGATTCGACCTTCGAGCAATTCGAGGTCAACGCTCATAATGCTCGCCCGAATAAGCTTGCGCGCCGTTACGCAGAACGATTCGGCGAAATGCTGGAGAAGAACCAAGGGCTACTGTTCCACGGAAACCCCGGCACAGGGAAGACGTTCACGGCGGCGTGTATCGCAAACGCACTGCTCGACAGGCGAACTCCGCTGATTATGACGTCGTTCGTGAAACTGCTGAATATCCTTGGGAAACTCAACAGCAGCGAGGGCGAAGAAGCGACGATTCGTAGAATGAATAACGCGCGTCTACTCATCATCGACGACCTTGGAGCCGAGCGAAACACGGATTATGCGCTGGAACGCGTATACAATATCGTGGACAGCCGCTATCGCGCGAAAAAGCCCATGATCCTGACGACAAACTTGACGGTAGAGGAAATGCAGACCACACCAGACATTCGGTATCAGCGTATTTACGATCGTGTTTTCGAGGTGTGCTACCCGGTCGAGTTTACAGGTCCGTCGTGGCGATATGCGGAGGCATCGCGCAGATACGAAGCCATGAACAGATTGCTTGAAGACTGACGGAGGATGAGAAGTGATGAACGAGGTGGTGAAGTTCACTGTTCCGGGTTCGCCAGTCGGCAAAGGGCGTCCGCGATTCAGCACTCAAGGCCAGTATGTGCGAACCTATACGCCGGAGAAAACCGCCTCATACGAGAATTTGGTGAAGCTGGAATATCAAAGGCAGTGCGGGCAGTGCGGAATGCTGGAAGGTGCTATCAGGGCTACGATTACAGCGGTTTTCCCCATACCGAAATCAGCCAGTAAAAAGCTGCGACTGCGGATGGCGCAGGGGTCTCGCCACACGAAAAAGTGCGATGCGGACAACATCGCTAAGGCGATACTGGATGCTCTGAACAACATCGCATACGCGGACGATTCGGCTATATCGGATTTGCAGGTATACAAGCGCTATGGGGAGCATCCGGGTGTTGAAGTGATTCTTGAGGAGGTTGAAGACAATGAGTAACAAGGAGAAGGAACTGCATGCGTTATTCCAGGCGGCGCTTGCAGCCGACTGGCCATCGCACCTGAGAACATCGGCCAGCTGCCGCCAGTGCGGGGAACCGCTGGAGGCGCAATACTGCGAGGATCGGCTGTATCTGGTGCGCTGCACGAAATGCGGATTTGTGACGCTGATCAAAGCGCGGAAACCGTTAATGGCCGCGCTGGGTGTGCGCGGATGGGATTTAGGCGGTTGAGAGCGCGCAAGAAAAACCGCGCCATAAGGAGGAACGGATATGCTCAAAAAAGTAACGGTTGACCAATTTCTGGAGTTTGACCCCTGTTGGGAAGAGGATGACCCCGGCAGCGTTCGCAGATTCGCGGGCGACAAGATGGAATGGACAGCGCTCGACGTGCTGCTTGCCAACGGAATAAGCAATGGCGATAAACTCTGGGCGGTGCTGCGTGAGGAATTCATCGATGCTCCAGCGCTGCACGAGTTTGCTTGCCGCGTTGCGGAAAGGGCGCTATCGCGGATAGAACAGCCAGACCCGCGCAGCCTGAACGCAATCGCGACCAAAAGGGCATGGCTGCGCGGCGAAGTCACAGATGCTGAGTTGGACGCTGCGGGGGATGCTGCGTGGAGTGCTGCGGGGACTGCTGCGCGAGACGCTGCGGGGGATGCTGCAAGGGATGCTGGAGGGGGCAAGGATGGACGAAGGCAAGGAGGCATGACGCATGGCGAATGCAGATTTTATGAAGGCCTGCGAGCGGCTGGCGCAGCAGACGAGCAAGCATCGGCAGCTGCGCATTGAGGGCGCGAGCGCGCAGCAGCTGCGCGAGCAACGGCGGGAAATCCGGCTGGCGATGGACGCGCTATCACGCGCGCGCGAATCCAGCAGGGCAAACGCGCCGGAGGGCAGCAGGGCAAAGGTGCTGGAACCCAACATAGTAAAGGCGCTGGAGGAGATTGAACGATGAGCGCGGCGATTTATTACCCAATTGCCATGCTCATAAGCGCGATCGGGCTGGGGCTGAGCCTGGGCGCGGCGATACGGATCATGCGATGGCCGGGCGGCGTGAGCAGCCGGGGCAAAAGGAGGGAGCGCAGCGGATGGCGCGCATCAAGATTGATCCGGCGGCGCTGAGGCAGCGCAGAGCCCAAAGGGGCTACTCGATGCGGACGCTGGCCAGCCGCGCGGGCGTGAGCAAATCCGCGATCCGGGCATGGGAAGGGAGCGATTGCGGGATTCAGGAAATGCGGCTGCTGCGGCTGGCGGCGGCGCTGGGAATCGAGCCCCAAGCGCTGGCGCCCGAATATGAGGGGATGCAGATCGACGCAGGGGATTTGGAACTGGATCACCAGCAGCTGATCGATCAGGTGGCCGAGCTTATGGGCGCGATCCGAAGGGCGCAGCGCGAGGGGCGCCCCCAAAGCGAAATTGAGCGGCTGCAAGCGCGGCACCGCGAAAAGCGATTGCAGCTCTGCATCCAATACGAAAGGGCAGAAATCATCGAAGCGCCCCAAATCGGGGGGTGAACCATGAACAAATCAGGGGAGGCGGTCAACATGCAGGCAACGGTTATCGATATGGGAGCAAACGCAAAATCGGCAATCGAATCATCGATCCGTGCAGGGATCACCAGCGGTCGCGCCGCCGCGCAATATGAATCAATGCGGCGCGAGAACGAGCAGCTTCAAGCGCAGCTAAGGCGCCAGCGGCAGCAGATCGGGGCCCTCCGCGACGCGCTTGACCACTACCGAAGCAAGCCGCCCAGATGCGCGCCGATAAGCCTGTGCGCGCAGCAGCGCGTGTTCTGGTTCCTTATGGGGCTGAGCGGATATGCGGCGCTGCTGGCGATTATTCTGCATTTTGCATCGGGCGGATAGAGGAGGGAGGGCGAGCATGACAAATGCGCGGAATATCTGGTATTGGAGGGGCGCGTCATCCATCATGCAGATAGCTCAGAGCGGCGTTACGAAGCCGAATGACTGCAAGTTTACCGTCACGCTGCGCGAGACGCTGCGGGGGATGCTGCAAGGAATGCTGCGAGGAATGCTGAGCACGCATGGCAGGTACCGATGCTGATCGGGAATCTGACGCGTGACCCGGAGCTAAAGACCACCAACAACGGTAAATCGGTCTGTACATTTACTTTGGCGGTCAATCGAATGAAGCGTGACGCGAACGGAAACTCACAAGCAGACTTCATTCCCATCGTCACGTGGAACCAACAAGCGGAAAACTGCGCACGGTATCTAGACAAAGGCAAAAAGGTTGCCGCCTGTGGCAGCGTGCAAACTAGATCGTATAATACACAGGATGGCAGCAAGCGCTATGTGACAGAGATCATGGCACAGGAGGTTTCGTTCCTCTCCCCTGCCAATGAGAGAACCGCGCAGGACTATACGGCAGCACCATCTGACCCAGCGAACTATTCCTACGGCCAATACGGGGCTATGGAGGTCGATGACGACGAGTTGCCGTTTTGATACAGAAACCGGGGAGTGGTTTCGGATCCACTCCCCGGTCGATGTGCAACTGCTCGTTCTGCGTTCTGCACCACTATTCTATCACAGAACGGGAGTGAATGCAATGAGTCCAGAGAAGGTTGACATCATGCTCCGCAGTTACCAAGAATGCGCTGGTCGGTGTGGGCATTTGGAACAGGAAATTGCGGGTTTGAAGAGTATGATCGAACGGTTGAAAAAGACGGCGCTCGAAGATGCGGTATCCACCACGAGTCAAGTAACAGGGATGCCTCGCGGTGGCTCAACGAGCGATCCAACAGCGAGAGTGGGCATTATGTATGCGGATGGGGGCGTTCCGAAGGAGGTGCGTGAACTTGAGGGCGAGTTGAAGGCACTCGAAGCCGAGTACAGCGAGAAGCATCAGACCATTGTCTTTGTGACCGCGTGGCTCAGCGGCCTTACTGCGAAGGAACGGTGGTTGATCGAAAAGCATGTTATTGACGCCGCGTATTGGAGAGAGGTAGTAATAGCGTACCATGTCGAGTTCGGTGAGAATTATAGCAGAGACGGGCTCAAGAGGATCCAGCAAGCGGCTTTGCAGAAAATCTACAAAATGGCCGCGTAGCTACTAGCAAACCCAAACAACAATGGGAGGAATACAACCATGAAGCATCTATTCACATCGGAATCCGTGACCGAAGGACATCCGGATAAGATTTGCGACCAAATATCCGACGCGATTCTCGACGCAATACTAACCCAAGACCCCGACGCACATGTGGCTTGCGAATGTGCGACCACTACCGGGATGGTATTGGTGATGGGTGAAATAACCACCAATGCGTACGTGGATATAGACAAAATAGCGCGAAACAAGATTGTCGAAATAGGCTACGACCGCGCGAAATTTGGCTTCGACGGGCATAGCTGTTCGGTGCTTGTGAGCCTCGACGAGCAATCGCCCGATATTGCGCAGGGCGTCGTCCGTGAGGACGACGCCGCGCAGGGCGCTGGCGACCAAGGCATGATGTTCGGATATGCTTGTGACGAAACAGAAAGCTATATGCCGCTCGCGATAACGCTGGCGCATAGGCTCACAAGGCGGCTATCTGATGTGCGAAAAGATGGCACCCTTCCTTACCTTCGCCCAGACGGAAAAGCTCAAGTAACGGTCGAGTACGATGAGCATGATGGCAATGACGCGGTTCGCGTCGAAGCGGTGGTGGTATCGGCTCAGCATGCACCGAATGTATCGAAAGAGCAGATTCACAAGGATGTGCTCGAATACGTGGTCGCTCCCGTTATTTCATCGGAATTGATAGACGAGAACACGAAATACTATATCAACCCAACGGGCCGGTTTGTTGTCGGTGGACCGCAGGGCGATTCCGGCTTGACCGGGCGTAAGATTATAGTGGACACTTACGGTGGATATGCTCATCATGGCGGTGGCGCGTTCTCCGGCAAAGACCCTAGCAAGGTCGATAGGAGTGCTGCGTATGCCGCTCGGCATGTGGCGAAGAACCTTGTGGCGGCAGGGTTGGCGAGAAAATGCGAAGTAGGCGTAGCCTATGCGATAGGCGTAGCAGAACCCGTTTCGATTTTCGTCGATACCTTCGGAACAGGAAAACTGCCCGACGATGAGCTGGCGAATATTGTCGTGCGGTGCTTCGATCTGCGCCCTGCGTTGATAATCAAAAATCTCGATCTGAAGCGTCCGATATACGCGCAAACCGCTAGTTACGGACATTTCGGAAGAGATGATATTGAACTTCCGTGGGAGCAGTTAAATATGGTTGCGGCGTTGAGGGCGCTGGCACATCACAAAGAATAAAACCAAGCAAAACCATTGACAATTATATGATAATGTGGTATAATATAATTGTAAGGCAGGATAGAAAATGTCCTTCGAAAGGAGGGGAGTGAATGTGTGAGATGACCGATGGCGAGCTCGCCGTAAGATATGCGGTTGAGAACGAACTTCGAAAAGTCTTGGCAGTGTCCAAAGAAGCTGGGAGTTTGGATGAGCTGATCAAGCATATTGAACAACGGCTAGAAGGGTAGAAAAAGGGTCGCCCTTCCCAGCCTGACAAGCTAGGGCGACCAAACCAAAGAATGGAGGCCGTGAGCCTTACCACGCCTCCATTATACCACGGATCATATCGAAAGTCAAAATGGTTCGTTCTTCGGGAAATACCCGGAAAATACCCGGTTTATCCCCCTTCCCAAGTCTTTTGAGGTGTGATAGGATATATTTGTCAAGGGAGGACGGTAAGAGCATTGCTCGAATCCCAAAAGTGCAATCCTGATTGCGGAGATGCAATAATCTCGTATTCGTGACTAGGATTGTGTCACACCTCAAAAGTGCAGATATGATAATTGTGAGAGGCGTGGCAAAAACATGTTCGTAAGTCGGTTTAGCAATCCAGAACTCAGAAGCGGTAATTATGCAGCGGTCAGGGTTTCTCTCGGCACTCCAAAGTGGCCGCTTGGTTATCAAGTGGTCGGAGAAGTCAAGTACCTGATGCCCTTCGGTTTGCTCGGTGCAAACGTCAGAAAAGACAACTTCGAGAGGCTGTACAGACAGAGACTTGATGCATATGGTCCAGAGAAAATTGCAGCCGTGTTGAGCCGGTTTGAGAATCTTGGGAAGCCCGTCGTACTTCTCTGTTACGAAGATGTTCGAAAGCCGGATGACTGGTGCCATCGCACAGTGTTTGCTCAGTGGTGGTTCGAGCAAACTGGCGAAATCGTCGATGAGCTTTATGATCCAACGACGCCGAAGATCGCAACGATGCCGACGCCGACGAGTTCGATCAAGACCGAATCGCAGAAGCGACGAGAAGAGGCAGCGAAAAAGAAAGCGGAAGCACTCGTGCGTCAGCGCGAGATGGATGCCATGCAGATCAAGATGTTTTAGATGCAAAGCACAACGTACGATTATCAAGTGAATAAGTATTAACCGGGGGTAGCTTAACGATAAAGCGAGAGGCAAGGGGCCTCTGGATGCGGCGTTCAACTCCCGTCCCTCGGACCAAACATGGGCTTGATATGATGCCAAGCCCTGTTTTTGTACCACGGAGGTGAGAAGGTCAATGCCTATGTCAATACCCGGACAGTTGTTCATCGGTACGCTTGCACCATCGGACAAGAAATTCTTGGTACCATTGGTCACGAATGCTAGGAAGCAAGGCTACGAGCGATTTGTGGAACCTTGCGCTGGTGCGCTTGCTATGAGTTGCCTAGCAGCCGAGTGCGGCTATAAGTCTACTCAGATTGATGCTAGCGACATCTCGTTGTTCAGCGGGGTTCTAGGCCGAGCCGCGATGGGTGTCCCGCTCGACAAAATGGGCATAACCGCAGATGGATTCGACGCCGACGTGCTGAGAGATCCCGCTATGGTGCTCTACGCGCAGATTTATCTAAAAACCTTGAATAAAGTGGGTCATGAATACTTCTTGCAGCTGTTGAACGACCTTCGGTATCGCAGGGAGGAACACCTTGCATTGCTTCGTGAACAGATAGATGCCATTGCGACTCGGCTCAAGGGGCTGCGCTACCGCGATTTGTGCATGTGGCAACATCTCGACGAGGCGCTCCAGGACGAGCACGCGCTGATCGTGATCTGCCCGCCAACGTACAAGGCTGGTTACGAGAAATTTTTCGACACCGGCGGCAAGATGCGCTGGAACGAGCCTAGTTTCGGGGTTTTCGATCCCGAGACCGGATTAAGTGAGTTATACGAAAAGGCCAAGGACGCAAAGGCGTTGTTGATCTGTTATGAGGAACGCGATCAAGGCGAGCCGACCGGGC
>JAJDGF010000018.1 GCA_030265545.1 Eubacteriales bacterium OttesenSCG-928-N13 | reverse complement strand
CTTCGACGAGGGCATGTTGACAACCGTCAACACGCAAATGTTAGTTGCTCTTGTTGCGCTTGGAGACCACGTCGAAGATGACGGCGGCCAGCAGCACCAGGCCCTTGACGACCTTCTGCCAGTTGGCATCCACGCCCATGATGCTCATGCCCAGGTTGATGACGCCCATCAGCGTGGCGCCGACGATCACGCCCGCGACCGTGCCCGTGCCGCCATAGGCGGATGCACCGCCGATGAAGCAGGAGGAGATGGCATCCATCTCATAGTTCTGGCCGTAGGTGGGCTGTGCGGAACTCATGCGCGCGATGGTGAGCATACCCGCTACCGCGGACAGCAGGCCGATGTTGGTATAGGCCAGGAAGTAGATCTTGTTGGTGTCGATGCCCGAAAGCTTGGTGGCCTTCTCGTTGCCGCCCACGGCATAGAAGTAGCGACCAACCGTGGTCTTGGATGTGATGTAGCCATAGATCAGCACGATCACGGCCACCCAGATCAAGGACGTTGGAATGCCCTTATACTGGCTGAGTTTATAGCTGAAAAACGCGATCACCGCGATGATGGCGATGGTCTTTGCCGACATAACGAGCATCGATTCGGTGTCGTACCCCTTCTGGGCGCGGACACGGCGATTGTTCAATTGGATGAACAGGAATGCCAGACATATGAGCCCGCCCAGCACCAACGTGAGCACATTCACGCCCTCGACAGTGGCGAAATCGGGCACATAGCAGTTGGCACCGCCGCCGAACAACTGCAGGAACAGCGGGTTGTTGACCGAAACGGTGCGCCCGTTCAGCACCACGTTGGACAAGCCGCGGAAGATCAACATGCCGGCCAGCGTGACGATGAATGGCGGGATGCGCAAGTAGGCGATCCAGGATGCCTGCCATGCACCGATCAGCGTGCCCAGCACCAGCATTGCCACAATGGCGATCCACATGTTGACGCCGTTGGCCATCAGGATTGCACCGATCGCGCCCACGAAGCACACGACAGACCCGACGGACAGATCGATGTTGCCGCCGGTCAGGATGCAGAGGAGCATGCCCGTCGCCAACACGAACACGTATGCATTCTGTGCGATGAGGTTGGTGATGTTCTGCGGGGAGAGGATCTTGCCGCCCGTGGTGATGGTGAAGAACACCGTCACCAGCAACAGCATGATGATCATGGTGTATTTTTGCATGCCTCCGGCATTGAGTTTCTTCGGGGTGGCGGGGGATGTAATTGTCGTCATATGCTTACGCTCCTTTGCTGGCCCCTGATGCAGGTGAGGCAATCACCTTATCTGTGGAGCGCAGAATATGTTCCATGATCACTTCTTGGGTTGCATCCTTTTTATCCAGCTGCGCAACCATCTTGCCTTCATTCATCACGTAGATTCGGTCGCTCATGCCCAGTATCTCGGGCAGTTCGGAGGAAATCATGATGACCGATTTGCCATGCGCGACCATCTCGTTGATGATGCAATAGATTTCGTACTTCGCGCCCACATCGATGCCGCGCGTGGGCTCATCCAAGATCAGCACGTCCGGCTGCGTGAATACCCACTTGGCGATCAACACCTTCTGTTGGTTGCCGCCCGACAGGTTGGCGATGTGCTGCTCGATGGAGGTTCGCTTGACCTTCAATCGGTCGGCGTAGTCCTGCGCCTCGAGATACTCCTTGTCGTTGTCCAAAACGCCACGCGAGGAGATGCTATCGAGGTTCGCCAGTGTGATGTTGGTTCGGATGGGATTTGAGAGGATCAGGCCGTTGCCCTTTCGATCCTCTGTGATGTAAGCCAGCTTGTTTTCGATGGCATCGTGAGAATTCTTCAGTTTCAACGGTTTCCCATCGATTTTCAGCTCGCCCGTAATATTGTGGCCGTAGCTCTGACCGAACAAGCTCATCGCAAGCTCCGTCCGCCCTGCGCCCATCAAACCCGAAATGCCGACCACCTCGCCGCTTCGCACGTTGAAGCTGACATCGTCAACGACCTTGCGCTCATGATACTGCGGGTGATAGACGTTCCAGTGATCGACTTCCATTCTAATATCGCCAATTTTGACATCCGGACGCTTGGGGTAACGGTCGGACAGCTCGCGTCCAACCATGCCGCTGATGATGCGCGATTCCGGGATGTCGCCTTCTGTCATATCAAGCGTCTCGATGGTACTGCCATCACGCAGGATCGTGATCTTGTCAGCAACATAGGCGATTTCATTCAGCTTGTGCGAAATGATGATGGAGGTGAGTCCCTCCTTTTTGAACTGCAACAGCAGGTCAAGCAGCGCCCTCGAGTCCGTCTCATTCAATGAGGATGTGGGCTCGTCTAGGATCAGCAGGCGCGCATTTTTCGCAAGCGCTTTGGCGATTTCGACAAGCTGCTGCTTGCCCACGCCCAAGTCCTTGACCGGGGTTCTGGATGATTCTGTCAGGCCGACCGTCTTGAGGAGTTGGGTGGCCTGTTCATGCGTGGCATTCCAGTCGATGGCCATCTTTTTGCCGCGTTCGTTGCCCAGGAACAGGTTTTCGCCGATGCTCATGTTGGGAATCAGCGCCAGCTCCTGATGGATGATGACGATGCCCTTGGCTTCGCTATCTTTGATGGTATTGAAATGGCACGGTTCACCATCATAGATGATATCGCCCTCATAGGTTCCATACGGATGGGTGCCCGAGAGGATATTCATCAATGTGGATTTGCCCGCGCCGTTTTCGCCGATGAGCGCGTGGATTTCGCCCGTTTCGACCTGAAAATTGACATTCTCCAGCGCTGTTACGCCCGAAAACTTCTTGATGATGTCCTTCATTTCCAAGAGTATCGTTGCCACGGTCTGCTTCACCCCTATTTTTTCGTGAATGCCTCGTCGAAGTGCTTCGCCCTTCTCTTTGGATAGGAAACGGGGATTTCGTGCTCCGATTCGTGTCGCTGCTAGAAATCCCGCAAGAATGCGCACACTTGGTGCGCTCCAATCGGCATCGTAATGCAAATCTATGATTTATACCGTCGGTGGCCTGCGCACAGGCAGACTTGAGAACCTTTGGGTTCCGAACCTTCACCGTGCACCTGTCATCGCCTGCGGTTTGAAGCTGGCGGGTCAAGACCCTCCATACCTACCAAGAAGGTTTGTCAACAATCTGATGCGGACAGGCTTTCGCCTGCCCGCATTGCAAAGGTTGGTATTACTTGAGCGAATCTTCGGTGTAGTAGCCGGAGTCGATCAGGATCTCTTTGTAGTTGTTGATGTCGGCAAACACCGGCTCGCACAGGAAGCTCGGGATGATGCCAGTGCCATTGTCATAGGTCTGGGTGTCGTTGATCGGGGGCTCGGTGCCCTTCAGGATCGCGTCAACCATTTCCACGGTCTTGGCGGCCAAGGTGCGGGTGTCCTTGAAGATGGACATGCTCTGGGTGCCAGCGATCATATTCTTCACGCTTGCCACGTCGCAATCCTGGCCAGTCAGCACCGGATATTCGCCGGTGTAGGAGGAGGCCAGCGCATTGGCAACGCCCAGCGCGGTGGAGTCATTGGAGGCCAGCACGGCGTTCAGCACGGTGCCGTCGCCATAATAGGAAGCCAGCAGGTTCTCAAAGCGAGCCTGCGCGGCGTCCGTCGCCCAGTTCGCGGTGGCAACAACGGCCTTCTCGGTCTGGCCGGACGGGCAAACCAGCTTGCCTGCGTCCAGATAGGGCTGCAGGATGCTCATCGCGCCATCAAAGAAGAAGTTGATGTTGTTGTCGCCCGGGTCGCCGGTGATGAATTCGATGTTGAACGGGCCTTCCGCGTTGTCGAGATCCAGGATGTCGCGGATGTATTCGCCCTGCTTCACGCCCACCAGCCAGTTATCAAACGTGGCATAGTAGGACACGGCGGTGGAGTTCATGATCAGGCGGTCATACGCAATGACCTTGATGCCGGCTTCTTCGGCCTGGCTCATCACGGTGCCGAGGGACTCGCCGTCGATGGACGCGAGCACCAGCACTTCGCAGCCGCCGGAGATCATGTTCTCAATCTGGGAAACCTGGGTGGAGATGTCATTGCTGGCATACTGCAGGTCAACCTGATAGCCAACTGCTTCCAGCTGTGCCTTCATGTTTTCGCCGTCTTGGTTCCAACGCTGGAGGTCCTTGGTCGGCATCGCAACGCCAACGAGCTGGGATCCTTCGGCCATGGCGGTCGCACCGACCATAGCCATGGAGAGCAACAGGGACATAACGAGCACGAGGGAAAGAATCTTCTTCATTGTTGGGTCATCCTTTCTCATTTAAAATGGGCCCTATGAATTTATCACTCCCGAAGGAGGCAATTCCAATGATCTAAAATCGACTTAATTTTACCACTTAAGTATTACTTAATGATATAATAATTAAGTAATATTAATTCCATCAAATGTATTATACCATCTAACTATAAAAAGTCAATAGAAAATTGGATATTTTTTAGCAATATTGTCTGATTGGTCGGTGAGTGGTTGCAATTTGAACTAAACATGTTAGAATTGATTTATTGAAAGAGAGGATGAGATTTGGCGATGGCTCATATAAGCGCAAAGGATATCGCAAATCAGCTGGGCATATCAACGGCCGCCGTTTCCATGGCATTGAACGGGAAGCCGGGCGTGAGCGTGCAGACGCGTGAAAAGGTGATCGCCGCTGCGATGCAGCAGGGATACATCACGCCCCGCGCCGCCAGAAACAAGCAGCAGCTTGAGCCGGTCATCAGCTTTGTGACGTATGTGGGCGCAGGCATCGCCGCGCATTCTTCCTTTTCGGGTCAGGTGCTATTGGGGATCGAAAAGGAGGCCAAGGCGCTCGGCCATCGTGTGGTGATCCACTATTTATATGAGAACCAACCGCTGGATGTCCAGCTGGCCACCATCGCAAACAACACCAGCGGGATTGTGTTTCTGGGCACCGATGTCACAGCGGCGCAGCGAGATGAGCTGATCCATATGCTGCAATCCACGATCGATGTGCCGGTTGTGATCGTGGACAATTTTCTGTTCTCGCCGCATGCGGATTGCGTGGGCAATGACAGCGCCATGGGCGCCAAGATGGCGGTGGACTACCTGATCGGGTGCGGGCATCGCACGATCGGGTACATTCGATCCAAGCAGCGCATCGCCAATTTCGACGATCGGGAGTCGGGCGTTCATCAGGCGCTACATGAGCATAGAGAGCTGGGGCTTGCGCCGCTTCAGGTGATCGATGTGGACATCTCATCCGAGCTCGCCTACCAGGATATATGTGACTGGATCGCCAATGGCAACAGCCCTGCGAGCGCCTATTTTGCCGAGAATGACATGCTGGCGGCATCTGCCATACGCGCCTTTTTGCAGTATGGATACGCCGTTCCGTATGACATTTCCATCATCGGTTTTGACGATGTGCAGATCTGCGAGATGACGCGCCCCAGCATCACCACCATGCACTCCTTCATCGAGAATCTGGGGAAGGTGGGCGTTCGGCAGCTGCATGCGCGCATTTTGGCGGGGGACACGGTCAGCAAGGCCATGCAGACGGGCACGCAGAAGATCGCGCTGTCGATGACGCTGAAGGAGCGCGAGAGCGTGCGGCGAATGGACTGAACATAGCAAGATTTTACTGGAGGACGACAGGACGTGAAGAGACGACTAACGGACTATTTCGGGCAGATCTACAGGCCGGGCGCAAAGTATAGCCGCTTTTTGGTGACGCTGTTATTATCGGGCATCGCGTATGGGCTGTATCGCGGCGTGCAGGACAATTATCTGGCGCAGATCGTGCATATTTCTGAGTTTGAGCGCGGGATTGTGGAGTTTTTCCGGGAGCTGCCCGGGCTGCTCGTGGTGTTGATCCTGGCCGTGATGCACCGCATGTCTGCGAGCAAGATATTCAAGATCGGCACCGCCATCATGCTGGCCGGCATGGTCGGATTGACGATTGCGGGCACCGACAAAGTGATCGTCATTTTGTTCATGGTGGTGTTCAGCCTGGGTGAGCATATGATCATGCCGGTCAAGAGCACCATCAATCTGGATTTGGCCAGGAAAGAAACGGGCGGCGCGGCGCTCGGCATCGCGGGCTCGTTGACCCAGATCGGCAGCATTGCCGGGCTGGTGGTCGTCACGGGATTGTTTGCGGCGTTCTCACGCTTTGCGGGCGAATTCGAAGCGGTGGTGCCGTTCAAGATCGTGCTGGCCATCTCGTGCGCATTCATGGTGGGCGCGGTGTTGATCTCTCAATCGATGCAGGAGACGGAGCAGAACCGAGCGATCAAGCGGTTCTATTTCGCCAAGAAATTCCGCAAATTCTATATGCTTGAGATATTTTACGGCGCGCGCAAGCAGGTGTTTTTGACGTTCGCGCCCTATGCGTTGATCCTGCACTATGGCGCGGACACATCGCAAATTGCCCTGCTGCTGGCAATCTGCGCGGTGTGCGATGCGATCGCCAGCCCGCTGATCGGGAAGCTGATCGACAAGCTGGGCTACAAGGTCA
This sequence comes from Eubacteriales bacterium OttesenSCG-928-N13, assembly GCA_030265545.1. Taxonomy (GTDB): domain Bacteria; phylum Bacillota; class Clostridia; order Christensenellales; family Aristaeellaceae; genus JAJDGF01. Next base: position 17,230 of record JAJDGF010000018.1, on the reverse strand, counting down.
TCATGGTGTCGGACACGCTGATTCTGGTGTTCGTATGCTTCTTTTATGGGTTCTCACATCTGCTGTTCTCGCCCAACGTGGCGTTCGTCGTGGTGTGCGTAAACTACGTGCTCGATTCCATCATCTCCCAGGCCAGCATGGCGAGCAACGTCTATGTGCGCGACATCGCGGACAGCTCGGAAGAGGTGGTTGCGACGCTGTCCACGGGCGTTTCGGTCAATCACGTGATCAGCATATTCATCGCGCTGGTGGGCGGATACATCTGGGCGCGGGTGGGCATCGAGGTACTGTTCTCGTTGTCGGCGGTGCTGGGCATCGCGAACTCCATCTATGCCGCCACAATCAAGCCCGTGCGGCACTAGGACCCTGACAGATTAACACGGAAACAGCTGCATCAAAATGAGCGATGCAGCTATTATTTTTGAAAAGTGCTTGACAAGCGTGGATGCAGGTGATATATTAAACATACCGACGGTATGAATGTTATGAGGGGGTGAGTCCATGGCGCGCAACAAGTACCCTGAAGAGACCATCAGCAAGATCATTGATGTATCGGCCAAACTGTTCATGGGGAAGGGCTTTGAAAACACCTCCATGCAGGACATCGTGGACGGCCTGGGCGGGCTGTCAAAGGGCGCGATTTATCACCATTTCAAGTCCAAGGAGGACATTCTGATCGCGGTGATGGATAGAGTCTATCTGAGCCATGATTCGGAATGGGATGCCGTCCGCATGATGGATGACGGCGCCACTGGCATCGAGAAACTCAAGGCCATGTTTGCAGCATCCGTCTTCAACGAGCGGCAGGATGAAACATTCAGCATGGCACCCAGCTTTATTAAGAATCCGCAGATGCTGTCGCTGCAGATCCAGGGCATATACAACGATAGCGTGCCGCATTATGTGCAGCCCATCATCGAGCAGGGCGTGGCGGACGGAAGCATCCAGACGCAGTATCCCAAGGAGCTAGCCGAGGTATTATTGATTCTGCTTAACGTCTGGCTGACGCCAATGGCGCGCGAACAAGGCAACCAGGGGCTGGATGCGCGGATCGGCTTCCTCCGAGAGATGCTGACCAAGCTCGATCTGCCAATCATTGATGATGCCATGATCGAGCGACTACAGGAAATCTCCATGCTGTTTGATCAAAATGGCACAAGCAGCACAGAATGACCCGCAAGCAGCACAGAATGACCCCAATTGCATCCCAGTTTGATCTCAGATTGGGATTTTGTTTGAAAGTTATACATACCGACCAAATGTATGAATAGGAGAATGCACAATGAACACCATCGAAACCCCCTATGTCAAGCAGACGCTGAAAGGAAGAAACTTCCTGCTCATGGTGGTTGGCCAGATCATTTCGTTGTTCGGGAATTCGATCATCCGCTTCGCCCTTCCGCTCTATATCCTGCAGCAGACCGGATCGGCTGCGATGTTTGGGATGGTTTCTGCGCTCTCGTTCTTGCCCATGATCGTAATGTCCCTGATCGGCGGCATCGTGGCCGACCGCGTGAACAAACAGCGCATCATGGTGGTGCTGGATTTCCTGACGGCGGGTCTGGTGCTGGGTTTCATTCTGCTCAATGGGCGGGTGGATGCGGTGCTGCTCGTGGTGGTGGTGCTGATGATCCTGTACGGCATTCAGGGCGCATACACCCCGGCGGTGCAGGCCAGTATCCCGATGATGATGCAGGAAGACAAGATCATGCAGGCCAACGCAGTGATCAATCTGGTGAGTTCCTTTTCTGGGCTGCTGGGGCCGGTCATCGGTGGGATGCTATTCGGGCTTTACGGCCTTGTGCCCATCGTCACGATCGGCTGCATCAGCTTCTTTGTGTCTGCGGTGATGGAGCTGTTTATCCGGATTCCGCATGTGCGGCAACGCAAGGAGTCCAGCGTCATGGCCATCGTCCGAGGGGATTTGAAGCAGAGCTTCCGGTTCATCGTGAGGCAGAAGCCCATCATCTTGCGGGTGCTGATAATCGTGTTCCTGTTCAATCTGTGCTTCAGCTGCCTGATGATCGTGGGGCTCCCCGTCATCATCACGCAAACGCTGGGCATCAGCACAGAACTGTACGGGATTACGCAGGGGCTGATGGCGGCGGGCGGCATCGTGGGGGGTGCGCTGATGGGCGTGCTGGCAAAGAAGATGAACATGCAATCCATGCATCGGTTGCTGATTGGCTGCGTGATGTGTCTGATACCCGCGGCAATTTGCCTGTTGGTGGGTGCCCCGACGATGGTCACATATACTTGCATCTCTGCGGGGAGCTTTCTTGGGATGGCGCTCGCGACGATGTTCACCGTGCAGATCATGTCCTATGTGCAGATGGAGACGCCAACCAATATCGTTGGCAAGGTGATTTCGACGGTCATGGCCATCTCCATCTGTGCGCAGCCCATCGGCCAGGCTGTGTATGGCATGCTGTTTGAGCGGTTGCGCGGCAGCGATTGGGCGATCATGCTGGCGGCAGCAGGAGTTTCGTTGCTGATATCGTTGTATTCCAAGGCGGTGTTCCGCGGATTTGATCGGAAGAATGCCTATGCGTGATGGACGCATCATCAATACAATATGGAGGGATAAAGACATGAACATGGGATACAATGGGGCAGCGCCGGGCACTGGTACGCGCATGTTGCGCAGGATCGCATTCTGTTTTGCCGGGTTGATCGTGGTACCGGTTCTGTCGGTGCTGGGCTTCAGCTTTGTTGTCATCGGGGTGGGGCTGCCGGTACTATCGGTGTTGAACCTCATCGGCATAACCAGCATCCCATTCAACATTCTGTTCATGCAGATCACGGGCGTGCAGCAGCTGATCGTGGCGCTTTTGCTCGGTGCCCTGTTCATCGGTTTGGCCAACCGCGCGCGCACTGGGCTCAAGAGATTCTTCTCCATCCAGCGCCAATGCATCCGATAGCACCACCCACATCCACGCAAGCAAAACAGGTGCCGCGCATCGTTGTTGTTCGGTGCCTAGAGGGTGTTTGCACGAGTGATCAACGCCCATCGTTTCCCGTCTTTTCGCGCCGTACGACGTTGTTTCCCCTCGAGATACCTCCAGTATTCCTTCGGATAAGCGCCTTGAACTGACGAATTCTCCTTGCATCGGGGCTATATACATCAAAATGGCAGCCCGGCTGCGGACAATCGCAGGGATTGCAACATGCATTTGATTGGCAACAATTGCGCATCGCGATGCGGCGCACTTTCCTATGGCAATGCCGAAGGCCGTCCAACCTCGCAGCACGCCTCATGATCCCATGTATGCGATAAAAATGCGAAAGGAATGTGCAATAATCGACCGATACAATTAACGAACCGGTGATATATTGTTTGCATCGGCATTCTATATTGGGGGAGGGCATGATATATGAAGAAGGACGTTGTGAAGAACATGTGTGGCGGCCAGGGCGAGGTCATTATCGAACACATCTTGGGCGAGAAGGAACTGAACGGCAAGTGCGGCCTGTATGCGCAGGTCAGCATCCATCCCGGTTCGTCGCTGGGCTATCATGTACATCATGGTGAGAGCGAGACCTATTATATCCTCTCCGGCGAAGCGGATTATGACGACAATGGCACTGTGCGTCCGGTCAAGGCGGGAGACATCACCTTCACGCCCGACGGCTGTGGCCATGCGCTCACGCCCACGGGAGACGTGCCTGTGGTGTTCATGGCGCTGATCATCAAGGACTGAGCAAGTCCAGATTCGTAGACATACATTGAGCCCCTCCTTGCATGGCATGCGCCGCGTAAGGAGGGGCTCGTTTGGTCATTGTGAATCGATGGCTGGGCTTTGATGCCTTACAGCGCATGCCTCGGCGCCTTGCCATCGGCGAATTCGAGCAGCTGCTCTGCTGCCTGCCGCTGGCTCTCCAGCATCGCATCCACCGAATGGGCGGCTGAGTGCGGCGTGCCAAATACATTGTCCAGCGTCAGAAGGCGATCATCGGCAGGCAGCGGCTCGGTTTCAAACACGTCGAGACCCGCCCATTTCAGCTTGCGGCTGACCAACGCATCATACAGCGCGTTCTCATCCACCACATGCCCACGCGCAATGCTGATGAATATGGCACCTTGCCGCATCGCATCAAAGGCTTCCTTATTGAACATGTGCCAGGTGGAATCCATGAGTGGCACATGCACGCAGATGATGTCGCTCTGCGCAAGCAATGCATCAAAGTCAACCAGCTGCACATTCAGCTGCTTTGCCATTTCCGTGTTCGGATAGGGATCATACGCTAGAATGGCCTTGGGCACAAAGCCCGACAACATGCGCGCCACACCCTGTGCGATGGCGCCAAAGCCGGCCAGCCCGATGGTCGCGCTCTTGAGCTCTCGCATCTGGCTGATGTGATCCCAATCGCCTACATGCAGCTGTTTGTCTGCTTCGGGCAGGTGATGCACGGCGGCAAGCAGAAGCGCCATGGTGTGTTCTGCGACCGCAGAAGCATTGGCACTGCCGGTGTTCGCCACGGTGATGCCAAATTCCTTTGCGGCCTCGACATCCACATTGTCTACCCCCTTGCCGACGCGGATGAGCAGCTTGGTCCTTGTGGTGGTTGACAGAATGTCGCGCGTCCATGTATGCTGGTCACATGTCACGATGACATCGTACTCGCCCAGCGCACGAACCAAATCGGCATCCGTCTGCAAGACATCTGCACTGACCTCGCGATATTCGCAGCCACGTGCAGGCAGCAGACCAATCAGTTCCGGAAAGTGCGTTTCTATGCCTGTGACCTCTGAAATGATCCTGATCATATTCGTTCCTCCAAATGTTTCTTGAATCATCGCATCCTGCATTTGCCCGGCGGAGGCTTGACAAACGCGCGGCGGCAGATGATAATACATGTAATCGATTGAGCATATGTCCGGGTCTGTTGGGGGGTAGAACCAATGAGCAGCATGGAGAATACCGCCATTCAAAGGTTGCTGGATTCCATCGATCTGTCCTCCATTCGCATTCGCAACTGCCTCGGGCACCGGGCGATAGGGGACGGCGAATTTGGCATGAGCCAGGAGGAACAGCACCTTGGTCGCAAGGATGTGCATTGCCATAATTATTTCGAGGTGAACTACCTGCTGGAGGGCAATATCGAAATCGTCGCCGATGAAAGGGCGAAGATCATCAATGCATATGATGTCGTGATATATGGCCCTCAATGCAAGCATGGAAGCCAGGTGCGCAAGCCGCTGGATTCGATCGTTGTCTGGTTCGAAGCGGATTATGATGTTCAACTGAGCCCCTGCTTCGCCGCCATTCCCGATACGACCGGCTCCATGCGTTGGTTGTTTGAACAGGTGTATCAGGAGTATGCGGGCATTCGCAACCGGGACGATCAGATCCTGTCGCAGCTGTTGGCGACCATTGTGCTGTATACGAAGCGCCTATCCCACAATGTTCAAACCAACTCCATGCAGGATCTGCTGCGCACAGCAACCAAGTATATCGAATCGAATTACTATATGCCCTTGAACATCCCCCAGATGGCCGAAATGATCAACGTGAGCAAATCCTATTTTCACAAGATATTTCGGGCGCACACCGGGCTTACGCCGCTTCAATATCTGAACAACACGCGCATCAGCAATGCGAAGGTGATGCTGGAATTCAGCACATTGAGCGTCCAGGAGATATCCGATGCGGTTGGGTTTGAGGACACGCGGTACTTCTCTCGCCTGTTCAAGCAGCTGACGGATTTCGCCCCCCGCGAATGGCGGAAACAGGCGCGCAATCCGGCGCAGTCCTAGATGGTGTCGATCATTCATGCCAACACCCTCTGAGGATGCCAGCACTCTTTATACAATATAGATAGATGCGAGGCTGGATGAACAGGAACACATCTAGTGCTATTTGCGCCTGGCGCCCGCGATGATCTCGTCCGCCAGCACCTCCTGGCCTCGCTCGGCAGAGAGGTAGATCCCCTCCTGGATCAGCATGGTATCGAGCGCGATTTGTGCAGTGGGGAGCAACGGCACCCTGCCCTGCAGTGCGGCCACCCAGTGCGCCTGCGAGGAGATGTAGTCATTCTCCGTATCGATCGTATTGCGCCAGCGTGTATCCATCGCGATCAGATCTCCCGTGCAGTCCAGCTCCAAATCGCAGAGCGTGGTGTGATAGCTGAAAACATCGGGGCTGAATTTCACGCTGCCTGCTGCGCCTAGCAGCGAGCATGGATCGATCTGATCCAGATGAACGGCCCATGCATCAAACAATTCCATCGTGAGACCATTCTCAAACCGGATGAATCCAGTCGCCAGTTCCTCCACATCATAGCCACTTTGCAGCTTGCGTGCCGGATCCATGCCGGTTTTTTGGTAGGTGGCACCGGTGATGCGTGTCGGTTTCGGTTGCCCCATCAGATACAGCATCAGCGCAATTTTGTACACGCCCACATCCATCAGCGCGCCACCACATGCGTGCTGCTTTTGCACAAACATCATCGAACCATAACCATCCACATAGGGGCGCCCCCTGCGGCGCATACCCATGGTACGCGCATGATACAGTTCCCCAAGCGCACCGCCATCGATCAACCGCTTCACGGCGCGCGCATACGGGCGATAGATGTGGCCCAGTTGTATGTGCAGCATGCGCCCATTGACCTGAGCGGCATCCAGCATGTCGCGTCCATTCTGATAGCTGTCGGCGATCGGTTTTTCGCAATAGGCATGCTTTTTGCTGTTCAATACATCGATGGTAGCTTTTGCATGCAGCGCGTTGTGTAGACAAATGTCCACTGCATCCAGATCGTCCCGTTCCAGCATCTGTGCATAATCCTGATAGGCATTCGGAATATGATACTTCGCCGCGGCATCTGCTGCACGCGAGGCCATCTGATCGCAGACGGCGACCAGCTCCACATCCGGCATCTGCGCATATTCCTCCATATGATAGCCCGCAATCTGCCCGGCACCAATGATCCCGATTCTGACTTTCTTGCCCATAATCCCTCTCCTTGCCGACTGCATACATAGTCCACTTATGTCCAGATGGTGCATGCATCGAATGTATACGAAAAATGACTATAATTTGACATATGCCCAAAATGTGCGGTGAGAATACGATCATTATATATGAAAAGACGATGCAAATCAATACACTCTTAGATCACAATTGACTGAAAAAGATGGACAATCGTCTTGATAGGAGACAATAATCCACATTCGTGAAATCATCCGCTCTTTTCTTTTCGGCGCATTGCATCTATAATGCACTTGTCGGGTGATTGAAAGCGCGCTTCAGTCGCCATGCGGTGAGAACACCTCGTTCATTGGATGTCAAGTGACAATATCAATCTTCAAGGAGGATATACGTATGAAGCGGAGACTCGCATTCCTGTTGTGCCTGGTTATGGTGCTGAGCCTGTCGGTGGGCACCCACTTCGCTGCGGCGGAGGGCGACATCGTGCTGGATGGCATCACGCTAAGCCGTGAATTTGAAGGACTGACGCTCAACCTGATCCAAAATGAGACCACTGCCTATGAGCGCTGCATGGTGGATCTGATCCCGGAGTTTGAGGCCGCGACCGGCATCACGATTGAGCGAGAAGTGCTGACCGATGTCGAAACATCCCGCAAGATTGCGATTGATTCGGCTGCGGGCGATGATACGCTCGATGTGTTCTGCTTCCGTCCGGCGCAGGAGACCAAGGCCTATGTCAACAACGGCTGGATTCGCGATATCACATCTTTCAAAGACGATGCGGAGTATGATTTTGCGGACATATCGGAGGAATCACTAAAGGTCACATCGGTGGATGGCAACATCTATGGCATCCCGCTGACGGTGGAGCGCACGATGCTGTTTTGGAACAGTGAGATGTTCGCGGAAAAGGGTCTGGATCGCGCCCCTGAAACGCTGGAGGAGCTGGTGGAATACTGCGAGCTGCTCAATGATCCTGCGAACGACAAATACGCCCTTTGCATGAGGGGCCAGGGCACCGCGGCCGTGATCGCGTTTGCGCCGTTCCTGTATGCGTATGGCGGTCAGTTTATCGACGAGAACAATCAGGCCTGCTTCAATACGCCAGAGGCGATCCAGGCATTTGAATACTATGCCAATCTGATCACCAAGTATTGCCCGCCCGGCGCGACGGCATATACCACGTCCGAAGCTTCGGCGATGATGCGCCTGGGTACCTGCGCGATGTACATCGACTATGACAGCCATTATGCCTTCATCGTGAGCGAGGAGACCTCCAACATCACCGACATATGTCGCTATGCGAAGTTCCCCACGGGCCCTGAGGGATTCACGCCCACCGGCCCCGTTGCATGGGCAATTGGCATCTCTGAATTCACCCAGAATCCAGAGGCGGCCGAGATGTATGTGAAATGGGCGACCAGCAAGAGCGTGATGGAGAAGGCAGCCACCTATGGCCAGATTTCCGGTCGCCTGTCGGCCACGACACCGGAGATGCTGTTCTCCAACTTCAGCGAGGAGTATGCCACCGTGGTTTCGGAATCTACGCCCTATGCCAATCCCTATGATCGTCCGTTCCTGGTGGCAGGCTCCGAAGCCCGCCAAATCGTGGGCGAAGTCATTGATTATGCCAATGCCGGGCACACCGGCGACGACCTGAAGGCATTCGCTGACGGGGCATGTGCACGCGTCCAGGCGCTGATCGACGCCGAATAACATGCATTTTGCGGGCGGCCATTGGCCAGATCATCGGCCGCCCGATCCATGACACAATGGATCCGCATATGACCATATAGCTTCTCACGAAATGAGGTATCAAGAGTGCTTAGATGGATTGACAAACGCATCCAGTATTTCTTTGCGGCGCCTGCAATCCTGCTGACCCTCGTCATGATTGCCTACCCGCTATTCTATTCGGTGCGCATGAGCTTCTTTGATTGGAATATGTCCGCCAAGGTGCCCGAGGTATGGGTCGGAATCAGCAACTATTTGGGCTTGTTCAAAGATCAAATGTTTTTGCAGGCGGTTGGGTTCACGGTTCTGTATTGCGTGGTTGCGGTGCTGTTTGAGGCGCTGCTTGGTATCTCCCTGGCAATATTTGCGAGCAAATTGCGCAGGGGCGGCACGCTGATCAAGACCTCCTGCGTGCTGCCGATGGTCACGACGCCCATCGTGGTTGGCATGCTATGGAAAATGATGATGGATCCGGCCATTGGCGTGTTCAATACCATCTTGGGTGCGGTGGGATTGCCGACCTCATTGTGGCTCACATCCACGGCAACGGTGTTTCCATCGCTGATCATGATCAGCGTTTGGATGGGCACGCCGATGATCATGCTGATCATCATGGGCGGCATCACATCGCTCTCCAATGAGTGCTATGAGGCGGCCTATGTGGATGGCGCGACGGAATGGCAGGTAGTTCGCAAGATCACATTGCCGCTGCTTCGTCCCACCATCAATGTGGCGTTGATTCTGAAGATGATTGATAACTTGAAGACCTTTGATATCATCTATTCCAGTACGCAGGGCGGACCGCAGAATTCCACAATCAACCTGAATTATATGATTTACAAGAACCTGTTTGAGTATTTCAAGGTGGGCAAGGCGTCAGCGGCACTGGTGGTGTTTCTGGCACTGGTGTTTGGGCTCACGCTCATAATGATTGCATTGAACAAGCGAAGCGAGGTGACATAGCGCATGGTGACAAGCCGCACAAGCAAGACATCATGGATCATTGCCACGGTGTTGGTTTCAATCGCAGTGCTCGTATGTCTCACCCCGCTGATCTGGATGATCCTAGGTGCATTCAAGCGCAATATGGATGTCATCGATCCAACCAAGCTGTTCAGCCTCGATTTTACGCTTGAAAACATGCGGCATCTGCTCGGCTCCAAGGATTTCTTTGATCCGTTATGGAACAGCCTGACGCTCACCGGCGGTTCGCTGCTGATGTCGCTTGCGTTCGGACTGCCGGCTGCCTATGCGTTTGCGCGCTTCAGGATGAGAAAGGCTTCATCGATCATTCTGGTGATCCGAATGATTCCCGCGATGACATTCATGCTGCCCTGGTTCATCATGTTCCGCACGATGGGCATCGCCAAGACGCATCTTGGGCTGCTGTTGGCGTTCACGGTGTCCTCCTTGCCGCTGATCATATGGATCATGATGCCCTATTTTCAATCGATCCCCTATGATATCACGGAATCGGCGCGCATCGATGGCGCATCGGAGGCGGGCACATTCGCGAAGATCATCCTGCCCCTGTCCCTCCCGGGTATCATGACCGTGTCCATTCTGACCGTCATCGGCGTATGGAACAATTTCCTATTCGTGATGATTCTGGGTGGCACAAAGCAACGAACGCTGCCCATGCAGCTGATGAACTATATCGGAGAATCGTCCCAGCAATGGGGCAAGCTGCTGGCAGCTGCGACGGTCATCACACTGCCGCTGATTCTGATTGCCGTATTTATGCAAAAGTACATCGTGAGCGGAATGACCTCCGGCGCCGTGAAAGGTTAATAAGTATTACACTATTTTGAAGGAGCTCTAGCAATGAAACGAACATTTGATATCTTGAAGAAGAAACTGGATGAAGGCCGCATGATCGTTGGTGCCGGCACGGCCACAACGGACGAATCATTTGTGGATGTGATGGGGTATCACCACAACTTGGATGTATTGTGGATAGAGATGGAGCATTCTCATCTCGATCTGCCCGCAATCTATCGCAATACGCTGGTTGCACAGTCTCATGATATGGCAGTTGTAGTGCGCATGCCCTGGAACGATCCTGTGCGCGTCAAGCCGCTACTGGATCTGGGCGTGGACGGGCTGATATTCCCGATGATTAAGACGGCGGATGATGTCCGACTGGCTGTTGCCAGCTGCAAATACCCACCGGTCGGCATTCGCGGCTTTGCGCCCGGTCGCGCAGCCGGATATGGCACCATCTCGGATGAGGAGTACTTGAAAACGGCCGATGATTCGGTGTTTGTGACCGTTCAGATTGAACAGAAGGAAGCGGTTGAGAACATCGAGGAAATCTGCCAGGTGCCCGGATTGAACTGTGTGTTGATCGGCTGCAGCGATCTGTCCGCATCCTACGGCCATCTGCAACAGATCAAAACGCCCGATATCTATGCCGCCATCGACAAGATTTGTGACACCGCCAAGAAATATGGTGTTACCCTGGCATGCTGCATGCCGCCGACGGATGAATATATGAAGCATTTCCTGGAACGGGGCATTCAGATTTATATCGGCGGCGGGGATAGTGGCTGGGTCGCAGCGGGCTCGAAGGCATATGCCGAGCGACTTCTTGGCCATGCCAAGGCAGTTGGCAGATAAGTGTGATTTGTGGTATCATAGCATTGGCGATTTTTTGCCGGTGCTATGATTTTTGTTGAATGGAACAATAGGAGGATTTGACAATGCAATTTGGTGTGCAGCTATATGGGCTCAGGGATCGGCTTCACTCGTCGCCTGAGGCGGTGTTTGAAGGGCTGGCCAAGATGGGATATTCGCTGATTGAGCCTTGCGTGTGCTTTGGTGATTTTGACCGCGGTGTGCTGTGGAATGAGCAGGATTATGAGACGAATCGTCCGCTCTGGGAGAAGCATGGGCTGACTGTTTCGTCCTTCCATGCGCTGTATCGGGAGATGGACATTCCGGTCATCTGCCAGTTCGCGAAGCGTGCGGGCGTGGGGCAGGTGGTGCTGAATTGCCCCGAATTCCAGGATGCGGAAGCGGCGCTCCACTATGCGAAGGATTGCATGCAGCTGGCGGATGCCTTGAAGGAACATGGGATCCAGCTGATGATCCACAACAGCCGCCATGCCAGCGCGCAGCGGATCGAGGGCAAGAGCGCCTACGAATTTGTGTTGGACGCGTGTGGGGACGGGGTGTATGCGCAGCCGGACATCGGCTGGCTTGACTATGGCAAGGTCGATCCGTCCGCGTTTTTGTGGCGCTATGAGAAGCAGGTTTTGTCGCTGCACTATCAGCCGCTGGATGAGGATGAGGCGGTGGCCTGCTATCAGTTCGCACGCGCGAATGGCGTGATCCAGATCATGGACCAGGACGAGGACAACGGCACCATCATGGACGACATGCAGGCGGCGATCAATCGGCTAAACGATTTCGCGCAGCGGCGGGATCAGTCGTCCAGCATATTGTGCGTGATGGACGTGGAGACGGGCGAAGTGACTGAACTGCAGCGCTTTGACCGCATCATCGAGGCGCCCAACTGGGTGCAGGGAGCGGAGCAGCTCATCTATAATGCGGACGGCAAGCTATATCGCTATGATATCGCAAGCGCCAGTGAAACCTTGATTGATACCGGCAGCTGCGACAACTGCAACAACGACCATGTGCTCTCACCGGACGGAAAGAACGTGGCGGTCAGCCATGCGATCAAGCCGTCCTGGATGTCGAAGATCTATGTGGTTTCGCTGGATGGGGGCGAGCCGCGGCTGGTCACACCCAAGCTGCCCAGCTTCCTGCATGGCTGGTCGTTTGATGGCAAGGAGCTGGCGTATTGCGCGTTCCGCGAGCATGACGGCGTGCAGCAGGTGGACGTGTACGCGATCGATGCCTCGGGCTCTGGAGAGGAACGCAGAATCACGCAGGGCGAGGGCTTCAGCGACGGACCCGAATATGCGCCCGATGACAAAACGATCTGGTTCAACGGCACCCGTAGCGGACTGATGCAGGTGTGGCGGATGGACCGCGACGGCAAGAACCCCACCCAGATGACCGACGCGGACAGCAACAACTGGTTCCCGCATGTATCGCCGGATGGCAAGCAGGTGGTGTATCTGAGCTACAGAAAGGGCGAGCTGAACCCGTCCCAGCACCTGCCGAACATGCATGTGGCGCTGTGGCTGATGGATGTGGACGGCAGCAATAAGCGCAAGATCCTGTCCTTCTTTGGCGGGCAGGGCTCGATCAACGTGAACTCCTGGGCGGCCGACAGCAAGCGCTTCGCGTTTGTGAAATATGAGCTGCATCACCGCTGAGACAATCTGATGGAGGAACGATATGAGCGACAAACGATATGTGATGTTCATCGAGCGCGGCAAGACCTATAACAAGATCACCATGGAGGTGATCACGCGGCACGTGGACAACATGCGCGCATTGGATGAGGCGGGCAAGATTGAGCTGGGCGGGCCGTTCAAGGGCTTCCCGGGCGTTGCGGGCATGTTCATCTTCAAAACCGAGACCCGCGAGGAGGCCGAGGCGCTGTGCAAGCAGGAACCGCTGGTGGCCGAGGGCTACGCGACGTATAAACTGCGCGATTTGGAGCTGGCGACCAAGGAGAACAACTATCTGCTGTAAACCTCGATATCTTAAAAGGAAGCCTGCAAATCGCGGGCTTCCTTTTGTTTTGTATGATATGATTAGATCGCGCCAACGACCGCATGCGGCACATAGGGTTCCTCAAGATAGGCCAGATCTTCGGATGTCAGATTCACATCCAAGGCAGCCACCGCGTCATCCAGATGGGACATCTTCGTGGTGCCCACAATCGGCGCTGCCACCGGCTGCTTGTGCAGCAGCCAGGCCAGCGAGATCTGCGTCATGCTCACGCCATAGCGCTTGGCCAGCTCGGCCACCCGCTCGATCACCTTGCCGTCCACCTCGCTCGTGCCATCATATTTGGAGATGGCGGTGGTGTCCGTCTCAAACCGCTTGGTTTGCTGGGTATTCTCGCGGCACAGTCGCCCGGCAGCCAGCGGGCTGTAGGGGGTGGACGCCACGCCCTGATCGATCAGCAGCGGCATCATCTCGCGCTCTTCCTCGCGATAGATCAGATTGTAGTGGTTCTGCATGGACACAAAGCGCGTCCAGCCATGCTTGTCCGCGGTATATTGCGCCTTTTGGAACTGCCATGTATGCATCGCGGAAGCGCCCAGATAGCGCGCCTTGCCCGCCTTGACCACATCGTGCAGCGCCTCCATGGTCTCCTCGATGGGGGTATGATAGTCCCAACGATGGATGATGTATAGATCGACATAGTCCATCCCGAGCCTCTTGAGGCTCTTGTCGATCTCGCTCATGATGGCCTTGCGCGAAAGACCCGCGCCGTTCGGACCCTCGTGCATGCGGATGAATACCTTGGTGGCGACGACTACCTTGTCGCGGTCGGCATAATCGCGAATTGCGCGCCCCAGAAATTCCTCGCTGGTGCCCTGGGAATAGCAGTTGGCCGTGTCAAAGAAGTTGATCCCTCGATCGAGCGCCGATTTCACCACGCCGCGCGTGTCCTCTTCGTTCAGCACCCATTTGTGGAAATTGGGCTGTACCTCACCGAAGCTCATGCCGCCCACGCAGATGCGCGATATGTCCATGCCCGTTCTACCCAGCTTGATATAATCCATGTGTTTCGCCTCCCTGTGAGGACAGTATAACACCTGGAGTTGGCTCCATGTCAAACACTTTTTTCTGGGGGCTCAAATGATCTGCGGCCCAAAGCACAGCACGCCCACATATACGGCATAGCAGCACAACATGATGATGCCCTGCACGCGCTTGAACCGTCCGGCGATCATCGTGGGGACCACCGCCAGCAGCCCGATTCCCAGACACACCGGCAGATCCAATCGCAGCGTCTGATTCAGCATGGGCAGCTGTCCGCCCGAGATCAGCGAGCAGATGGGCAAGATGACCGTCAGGTCGATGATATTCGCGCCGATGATGTTGCCGATTGAAAGCTCAGATTGCTTTTTCCGGATGGCGGTGATGGTGGTGACCAGCTCAGGCAAGGAGGTGCCCACCGCCACAAGCGTCACGCCGATCACGCTCTCTGGGATGCCGATCAATCGCGCCAGGATGCTGGCATTGTCCACCAGCAGCCGCGCGCCGACCACGGTGCCTGCGGCGCCCAGCACGAATTTCGCGATGTTGATGATGGTTGTCTTGCGGCTCTTGTCCACGTCCGATTTGGCGCTTTCGGTGCCCATGGAGGCGCGCGCGTCCTTGAGGTTCATTGCGATGAACACGATGAACAGCAGCAGCATCAAAATGGCGCCCCATGTGCTCAGTACGCCCGACAGGCTGGCGATCCACAGCAGCAGACAGGCCACCACCATCAGGATGCCCTTGGGCGCGAACTCTGTACGCTTGATGATGGCCGGGATGCAAAACACCGAGATCCCCATAATCAGCCCGGTGTTGGCCGTGACCGAACCGACCGCGTTGCCGATCGCCATGCCGTAGCTGCCGTTCATCACCGCGATCAGGGACACCAGCAGCTCAGGCATGGTGGTCGCCAGGCTGACCACCGTCGCGCCGACGATGAATTTCGGGATGCCGGATGCCTCCGCGATCCATGTGGCGGCGTCTACGAACAGATCGCCCCCCTTGATGATCAGCCCCAGCCCCAATAGAAACAATAGTACAACCACGATAACCGGCATGATTTCGTCCTCCTGCTATACATAATAAGAACCCAGATACAGCGCCACATGCCATATCTGAGCCTCCATATCGATGCTGGGAGCCATGTATAGCGCATGACGTTATACATGAGTCTCGTTTATTAAGACAAGCCAGACCGCAAGGTCAGTATGTTGACTTGTCACGCGATGCCGCGCAAACTACTCCCTCATGGGTATTCTATTAAAGAACATTATATCTAACATTGCATAAGTTAGTCAAGGATAACTTGAACTGAACGTGCTTCTCCACAATTGTTCATCTTCCATTCATGAAATGGCTTTTTTTGTGCGATATGATGGAGGAGCAATAACAACAAGGAGGACATTGAAGTTGAGGAAGATGATGGCGATACTGCTTGCATTGATGCTCGCATTTGGCTCGGTGGCGTATGCGGAGGAAACCACACCCCAGATGCCCGAGGGCATGACACCTCCCGATATGACCGAGGGTGGCACCCCGCCAGACATGCCCGAGGGCGGCACCCCGCCAGACATGCCTGAGGGCGGTACCCCACCCGAGAGACCGGATGGGCAGCGTCCCGAGGGTGGTATGCCGGGCGGCGGCATGGGTGGCGGTGCAAACAAGCCGGACAGCTATCTGACCGTGACCGAGGTGAACGAGGATTCGACACTCGAGGGCGGCAGCTATGCCTCCACGGGCACGGACGAGAATGTGTTCCATGTGCGCGCAAACACATTCAATCTGAGCGATGCGGTGATTGACCGCACGTCAGCGGATAGCACAGGCGGGGACACCGCCAGCTTCTACGGCGTGGGTGCGGCGATCTTGACCACGGGCGGCACGGCGAATGTGACGGGCAGCACCATCACCACGGATGCGGCGGGCGCGGCGGGCGTGTTTGCGTATGGCGAGGGCGTGGCCAATGTGTCGGACAGCAACATCCATACCGTAAAGGATACATCGGGCGGTATCCATGTGGCGGGCGGCGGCACATTGCATGCAAAGAATCTGACCGTCGTGACCGAGGGCGAGTCCTCCGCGGCGATCCGATCCGATCGGGGCAGCGGCACGATGCGGGTGGACGGCGGCAGCTATACCGCGCATGGCGTGGGATCCCCAGCGGTGTATGTGACGGCGGATATCGCGATCAATGGTTCTGAGCTGGTCGCGACAGGCTCAGAGGCACTGTGCCTGGAGGGTCTCAATTCAATTCGGCTGTATGACAGCAGCCTGAGCGGCAACATGAAGGATCTGTCCCAGAACGACAACACCTGGACGGTGATATTGTATCAGAGCATGTCGGGCGATTCCGAGATTGGCGAGGGGCGCTTTGAGATGGTGGGCGGCAGCATCACGTCCGAAAATGGCGGGTTGTTTTATACCACCAACACCGAGAGCGAATTCGTGTTGTCTGGCGTGACGATTCAGGCAGCCGAGGACAGCGAATACTTCCTGCGCTGCACGGGCAATACCAACCAGCGCGGCTGGGGCACCACAGGGGCGAACGGCGCGCAGAGCAAGTTCACCGCGATCGCGCAGCAGATGGATGGGGATGTGATCTGGGACACCATTTCGCAGCTGGACATGTATGTGACCGAGGGCAGCCAGCTGACGGGTGCCGTGCGCAGCGAGGACGCGGGTGAGGGCGAGGGCTATTGCACGCTGAACGTGGACGCAAGCTCCACCTGGATCGTGACGGGGAATAGCCAGCTGAGCGCGCTCAATTGCGAGGGAACGATTTTGGATGCAGGTGGCAATCAAGTGTCCGTCGTGGGCACAGATGGCACGGTGTTCGTGGAGGGCACGAGCGAATATACCGTCACCGTGCGCGATTATCGCGCGACGTGCGATCTTGTCAGCGCAGGAACAGCTGGAAGCTGGGCAAGCAC
>JAJDGF010000182.1 GCA_030265545.1 Eubacteriales bacterium OttesenSCG-928-N13 | reverse complement strand
AAGATCGGTTGTGCTGGCCTCCAGCGCCTGGTTTTGACTGGACAGCTGTGTGCCTAGCACCGCAGCCGTGGTCACAGAACCCGCCAACAATACCGCTAGAACGACACCGATGGTCTTTTTCATAAAACCGCCTCCCACATCGTGTGATCCAAAGAATGACATTCTTCTAACACTATACCATATCCATCATGAAAATGTACACCTTTTTTTGATCAAAAATGCCGATTTTCGACAAACAATATCGAACATTACAAAAAGTTTGCGCATTTTTGAGCAAATCTCATAATTTTCTGCTGTGCGGGACATACTCTAACCAGGCCGCGCAATACGCGGCGCAACGTAAGGAGTGAAACACATGCTGGATCGTATATCTTTGATACTGGTGATCATCGGTGCCATCAACTGGCTGCTTGTGGGGTTGTTCGGGTTTGATCTGGTCGCCTACATCTGTGGCGGACAGGCTGCCGTCATCAGCCGCATCGTCTACACATTGGTGGGCGTCGCAGGTCTTTGGTGCATCTCGCTGCTATTCCGCGAACGCGAAATCGAGTCCGATCACGAATGACATCCCATTTTTCCCCGATATGAATAAGAAATGCGCGTGCAAGGGAAAACATGCATACGCATACACACAAAATGCTGCGCAACACCGATTCTGGCAATTGCGCAGCGTTTTTTGAGTGTTGACAAAGATCAGAGCGCCCGCATCACGCCGCAAGGCACTGCTTGCTTGAAGCGTTCCTCGCTGGCGTACATGCCGCCAGATGCTGCCTGAATCTGGAGGACTTCAACGCGCCAGACAATTGGGTCGAGGGCTCTAAGACATGATAATACAGCTGCACAGCATCCATCGGGACAGTTGTACAGCTGCCAGTGTCCTATCAATCCTGCACCGTGTGCAACGTGATCAGGTGTGCCTGGGCAGGTGCCATCAAGCGGAATGGAGTGCCGGTGGTGCCCACGCCGTTGCTCACCAACAGCTCGGTACCGCTTTCACGAATCCATCCGGTTCGATATCGCTCCCCATAGGAGCTACTGGAGTAAAGAAGTATACCAAACGGGCGTATTTGCCCGCCGTGCGTGTGTCCGCTCAGCATAAGATCCGCCCATTGCTTGCCATCTGAGGCGGGCTGATTGGAAACGATTGGCAACACATCTGGGTTATGGCTGAGCAAAATCACGCAGTCCTCGCCGCGCACCTTGTCGGCCATCTGCGCAATGCGGTTCCGCCCCATCGTCCAATCGTCCAGTCCAACGAGATACAGTTTCTCTCCGTCCTTCTCAAGGACAATCCGCTGATTGCTAAGTAGCTGCACATTGCCCAACGCCGTGGATTCCTGCAGCGAACCTACGTCCTCGTCATGATTGCCCGGCACGGCATACATGCCGAGCGGCGGATTCAGATTGCCCATCATGATAAAGAATTGATCGCGTCGCCTGCTTTCATTCTCTTTCGCCTGATTATAGCTGGTCATGCCCGCCCTGATCTGGAGCATATCCTTCATCGTGTGTGAAGTGTAGTCCCCACCCAGCACGATCATGTCCGGCTCCAGCGCACTCAGCTGCTCCACCAGCAGATACACGCGCTCGGGCGTGTTGAGCTCATCGATGTGCAAATCGGTCAGAAACAGGATCTTCGTTCCTTCGAATGCGTCCGGCAAATCCTCCAGCTGCACATCTGCATATTCCAAATGCACAACATTGGCCTCAATGAACATATAGCCGACCAAACCCACAATGATGATCACGAGACCGAGCAAGATATTGCGAAGGATGTGTCGTTTCTTCTTATTTGGTGTCCTAGCCATTCAACTCTCCTGTTTTATGCAATTCTCGAACAAAGACCTTGGCAGAGAATCACATCGTATATGTTTCACGTGAAACAATGTGTTGCTATCCGAGTTTATGTTTCACGTGAAACAATCATTAGACGAAATCACTTCCCAATTTGATCCATCTGCTGCACGTTACCTATGCAGCGTCCAGTGAAATCATTCATGATTTGTGCCTTGATCAACGCTG
>JAJDGF010000181.1 GCA_030265545.1 Eubacteriales bacterium OttesenSCG-928-N13 | reverse complement strand
TATACAAGCGTTTCATAAAACGATTTCGAGAAATGAGGCGAATTTGCGCGATATTTGGGGCAAAAATCGCTCCAAACGAAAGAAAAAGTTAATTTCCATATTGATATTTACCAAGATTTGTTGTAAGATGCAATTATCAAGCATATGACAGAAAGGATGGGTGACATGGGTATCATTGAGAAGATGCGATTGGATGGCAAGAAGGGCTTTGTGACCGGAGGAGCGCGCGGCATCGGTAAGAGCGTGGCGCTGGCGCTGTGTGAGGCGGGTGCGGACATCGCGATTGTGGATATGGACATCGACGAGGCGCAGAAGACTGCCGAATGGATGGCGAAGGAGACCGGGCAGGATGTGTTCGCCGTGCAGACGGACGTGACCTCGCCGGATGATGTGAACCAGATGGTGGATCAGGTGCTGGCACGCTTCGGGCGGCTGGATATCGCGTTTTGCAATGCGGGCATCTGCATCAATGTGCCGGCGGTCGATATGACGTTTGAGCAATGGAAAAAGGTGATCGATGTGAACCTGACCGGCGTGTTCCTGACCGCACAGGCGGCTGGGCGCATCATGATCAAGCAGGGCTCCGGATCGATCATCAACACCGCGTCCATGTCCGCGCACATCGTAAATGTGCCCCAGCCCCAGTGCGCCTACAACGCATCCAAGGCGGGCGTGATCCAGCTGACCAAGTCCATGGCGGTCGAGTGGGCGACCACCGGCGTGCGCGTGAACTCCATCAGCCCCGGCTATATCGGCACCGAGTTGATCCTGGCCGCGCCGCACCTGACTGCCTTGATCGATGAATGGAACAAGATCGGCCCGATGCATCGACTGGGCAAGCCGGAGGAGCTGCAGGCGCTGGTTGTGTATCTGGCGGGCGATATGGCCAGCTTCACCACGGGTTCTGATTTCGTGGCGGACGGCGCGTTCACTGCGTTCTAATTCTGGTGTCCTAACCGGATTATATCTGAGTTTCCGGCGGATCTTTTTCCGCCCGGCGGCGTTGCCATACGTTTGACCGGGCATCGTGCCACACATCAAGGATGAATGGCTTGACCGGAAGGGAGGAGAGTCGCATGAAAGAATCCAAATCGGCAGGGCGGGAGATCAAACTGCGAAACAAGATTCGTATCCTACACTATGTCTATAAGCAGGGCAAGACCACCAAACAGCAGCTGGCGGAGGCACTCTCCATGAGCCTGCCCACGGTGCTGCAGAACGTGAAGGAGCTATCCAAGGAGGGCATGATCCAGATCGCCGGGCAGATGGAATCCACCGGCGGGCGCAAGGCGGCGGTGATCATGCCGGTGCAGGATGTGCGCATGTCGGTGGGCGTGGACATCACGCGAAATCATGTGTCGCTGGTGCTGGTGAACCTGACGGGGGACATCGTGCACCATCGCAGGCATCCGTTTGCCTATCAGCGCGCAGAGAGCTATTATGCCGAGGTGGGGCGGCTGATCGATGCATTCATCACCGAGTGCGACGTGGACCCGGACGTGGTGCTGGGCGTCGGGTTTGCGATCCCCGGCATCATCCTCAATGAGGGCACGATGATCAGCTATTCCCATGTGCTGGACATCCGGAATGTGCCCTGCAGCGAGTTCAGCAACCATGTGCGCTACCCTTGCCATTTCATCAACGACGCCAACGCCGCCGGGCTGGCGGAGGTGCACACGGACGGCATTCCGGACACGTTTGTGTATCTGTCGCTGAACAACTGCGTGGGCGGCGCGATCTTCACCGATGGCGAGATGGGCATGGGCGACAACATGCGCGCGGGCGAGTTTGGGCACATGCGGCTGATGCCCTGGGGACGCAGGTGCTATTGCGGCATGGATGGCTGCGTGGACGCCTATTGCAACGCAAGGCTATTGGCCGACGAGACCAATGGCGACATGCGGCTGTTCTTTGAGCGGCTGCGGGAGGGCGATGCGCACCTGGCACAGGTGTGGGATGCGTATCTGGATGCGCTGGCCATTGCGGTCAACAACCTGCGCATGGCGTTTGACTGCCCGGTGGTTCTGGGCGGATAC
>JAJDGF010000180.1 GCA_030265545.1 Eubacteriales bacterium OttesenSCG-928-N13 | reverse complement strand
AGATTTGCAGAGACTCAATGAGTCTCTGCAAAATGATGTATAATGGTGCCGACGGGTTCTTTCGTAATGGCGCCGGGGATCATTCAAAGGGTGTCGACACCTATATCAACCGTCCAGCCCGGTTTGGGCTGCGAGGGGACGGACAAGGGGCGCACAGAGTGGACGAAAGGTTCACTCTGTGCGAAGGATCTACGTAAGATTCATATTAGGACTGGGTCATGGTGCAGCCACAGCGGGGGCACAGCGAGGAATTGCTGCTGCCGCAGGTGGTGCCGCAGTTGGAGCAGCTGCTGGTGCCGGTGTAAGCGGTCGCCATCACGCCGCAGTTGTTCACGCAGGGCGTGCTGCAGTTGCCGTTTGCGCAGCTCACGCTGGTCGGGCCAGCCTTCTGCGGGAATAGGGGCAAACTGAAGAATTCATCACAGACGTTCTCCGCGAACTCTTCGCAGGGCGGAATCTGGCAGAAGCCGTAGGACGGGATCATCAGTTCCACTTCGGCCAGGATCTTCAGCACGATCGTGACGCAGATGATGATCTCAAATTTGCAGTTCCCTATGTAATCGCCGCTGACGCAGATGGCACTGACCAGGCTCTCCAGCGTGAACGGGACGATGGATTCCTCTGGGATGGCAAGCAGCACATCCTTCTGTACCGAAACCGTCGCGGTGCCCATCCATTCCTGGCAGCGATCGTCGGTGAACAGTACGTCGATCGGGATATCCACGATGCCCTTGATGCGGGCGAACTGCGGGCGATCACACATGCGATCGATCGTCAGGTTGCGGATGGTTCCCTTGGTGTTGGCCGAGCGGCAGCTTTCAAATGTCCACTGGCCGATCGGGGCGGGTAGCGGGCAGGTGCTGTTTTCCGCGTTCTCCACAGCCTGCTCGTGGGTGATGGTGCCGCCGCAGTTGGGGCAGGAGCAGTTGCAGCTGTTGCCGCTGCAGGAGCAGGTGCAGGTGCGGTTGGAGCCGCCGCGGCAGTTGGCATCGGGCAGCACGGGCACGATGTTGGATACCGTTACCTCCACATCGTCCAGCTGTTCCTGTTGCAGGCAGGCGTCGTAGACGTTCTTGACCTGAATGCAGATTTTCTCACTCAGTCCGTTGCAGACATTTCCGGTCACCGTGCCGGGACAAAGATCTGCGTTCGCGTTCTTGTAGCTATAAAATGACATGCGCATACCTCCTTGATTTGTTCACGGGTGGGATCTTTCCACCACACTGCATCGTATGCCTGCGCGGAAAATGCGTGCGAAAGAAACAAAATTCGATCGGCCTGCGTCTAAGCTCGTATGGGCATTCTATCCATGATAGATAAGGAGAGGATTTTACCAATGAAACGATTTGCGGGATTGCTGGTGGCGCTTATTTTGATGATGGTGAGCGTGGCATCGGCGGACATGGTGCAGTCGCATTATCTGTTTGGCTATGTGATCGAGGCATCGAGTAGTTCGTTTGAGATCATCACAGATGACGAGAGCATCTATCAGTTCAGCATCGATCAGAGTACCTCCATCGCCACATCCAGCGATCGGCTGCTGGATCAGGCGGTCATGGTGATGTATATCGGCGATTTGAACCTGAACGCCCGGTCGCAGAACGTGCAGGTGGCCGAGATTACGACATTGAATTTGATCCATGGTAGGATCGAGGACGGCACCAGCAGTACCGTGTCCGTGCGCGTCATGGACGATCAGGGCAACCCGGGCAGCCTGTATCTGTTTGATCGCGAGAATGCGGATATTGTGGTGGGCGAGGACGGCATCGTCATCGGGGATGAGGTGGAAGTCAGCTTCCGCGAGACGCTCAGCCAGTTGGTGCCCGATCAGGTGCAGAATTTCCCCTATGTGCATATCACCGTGTATGGGCAGGTGGAAGACGAGTTTGAATGATGGTCTCGTCGTGCTACTACGCAGCACGCCTCGAATGTCCTTGAAAGCTGCTGACGCAGCTTCCTGCGGACAATTCCCTCGTCAGGTTGCTTCGCAACCTTCCTCGGATTTGCGCGATTTCTTGTTCCACTTCGTGTCACGGGCAGAAATCGCGTAAGGAA
>JAJDGF010000179.1 GCA_030265545.1 Eubacteriales bacterium OttesenSCG-928-N13 | reverse complement strand
GCGCTGGATTCTCGATCAATGAGAATCCAGCGCTTTTATTATATGCTGTTTAGCCTGCCGGCCTTTCGATGGTTGGTTCCTCGCCCACGTTCTTCTCATAGGCGGTGGCGATGGTGAATGGGCTGTCGAACTCGCTCACATCTCGATACAGATTCATTGTGTGCACATCGCAGCCACTGCCCAGCTTGATTTCGTCCATCAGATCGAGCAGATCCTGGTCGGTGATGGTCTCGGTATCCTCCAGCACAACCTTGTAGATGGCGCGATCCAGATTGCCTTCCTTCACGACCTCTTCGTCCTCCACGACATAGACGAAGGGGAAATCATGCAGCTCCGCTTCAGCCAAATCCGCATCATCGAATTCTTCACCGAAGTCATCTTCCTCTTCTTCCGCGATGAACTCCTCTGGATCGTCGTCATCCAGCTCGCCACCTGCACTGCGCATCATCAGATCGGACACGGAGGGGATATCCCCCGATGACTGGTCGTCCGGCACCTGATCCAGCTCGTCCGGATCCACGGTACCATCCTCGCCAAAGTCATCATCGGGCAGCGGCTCGTCGTCCTCCGGCAGGTCATCCTCCATCGTCGGGTCCTCATATTCACCCAAGCCGTGCATGCCCGTATCGGTGTAGTCCATCGGCGGCACCTCTCCGGGCAGTTGCTCGTTGCCGGTCATCTGTGTCCAGATCCAGCGCCCCGCATTGGTGAACATGTCAGGGTTGCGGCTATAGTAGTACAGCCCGCCCAGGATCGCTCCGATCGCGATGGACAGCGAGATCAGCCCGTACACAATGAACACCACCAATCGCCCCTTGTAGCGATCGGTCACGCGCACCACCTGGCGCGCAAATCCGCTAATGGATAGGATCAGACCAACCAGCGGCACCCAGCAAAACAGGATGCCAAAGGAAGAATGCCAGAAACCGCGCCACATTTTGGCGGATTCTTCACGTTCATGGCTTTTGGAGTATTTCGGCATGGTCGTGCTGCACCTTTCGTATGCTCAAATCTGAGCCTTTATTATAACAGAAAACGGCGCCGGAAACAAGCATTCGGCGATCCGACGTATTGCCCCAGCGCGAAAATGCATTCATTTCAATGCATGTTGCTGCCATGTGATTTGACGATGACAGGACCCATATGGTTCCAGCCAGTACCATTTCTAACGGGAAAATCCCCTGTGCCGCTTCTGGCAAAGGAACTCAGATTGCCGATATCCCAGCTTCGGGCGGCATGGAGGGTGTAAACCTTCCATATTCAACCGCAGCTGGTAGCTTGAGCCGCGATGCCTCGTAGCGCAATGTCTCGTAGCGTGATGCTTTGTAGCGTGATGCTTTGTAGCGTGATGCTTTGTAGCGTGATGTCTCGTGGCGCGATGCCTCGTGGTGCGGCGAGGGATCGCCAACACGCAAAAAAGCCCTTCGCCTGAAA
Source organism: Eubacteriales bacterium OttesenSCG-928-N13 (assembly GCA_030265545.1). Lineage (GTDB taxonomy): Bacteria > Bacillota > Clostridia > Christensenellales > Aristaeellaceae > JAJDGF01. Next base: position 677 of record JAJDGF010000179.1, on the reverse strand, counting down.
CGGCGAAGAGCCTTAATGTCATTATGCCTTTTTCTTTTCCACATCCATCTTGACGACCTGCTCGCCATCATAATAACCGCAATGCTTGCACACGCGATGGCTCAGCTTCATCTTCTGGCAGCGGGGGCACTTCACAATGCCCGGCACAGACAGCTTCCAATGCGCGGATCTACGGGAATTCTTTCGCGCTTTGGATGTTTTACCCTTCGGTACGGCCATGGTCACACCTCCTCGTCGTCACTCAGCAATACACTCAATGCCGAAAAGGGGCTTGGCCCGCCCTCCTGGCATGTACAGCGCTGTTGGTTTCGGTTGATCCCACACACGGGGCACAGCCCCTCACAATCCGCCTTGCACAGAAACCGCATCGGCAGTTCCAGCAGCAGCGCCTGGGATACCAGATCATCCAGCTGGATTTCGTAGCCATCCAGCGGCCTTTGATCCGGGTCCTCCGGATTGGGCGTTTTGGTGAATGTCTCATCCAGATCGGACAAGACCTGCTGGCTCACCGGTTCCAGGCATTTGGCACAGTGCGCATGAACCATGGCGCTCGCCTTGCCTTGAATCCGAACCGATTCGCCCGCACCCACAAGCGTCCCTCTAAGCTGCACGTGATCAAACGTGAGCTGATCGTCCAGCACATCCAGCGTGGGCAGCACGAGCGCGCAGTCCACAGG
>JAJDGF010000017.1 GCA_030265545.1 Eubacteriales bacterium OttesenSCG-928-N13 | reverse complement strand
CAGACCAGCGGCTATGATGTCGGTGCGACCGGGTTTGACGCTGCCGAGATCGATGACCTGTTTTCCAAGGTTCACGACAAGGACGTGAAGGATGATGAGTGCGACATCGACCCGGACGCAATCAAGCCGTTCGTGAAGCCCGGTGATGTATGGACACTCGGACGACACCGGATGGTCTGCGGCGATGCGACGAGCGAAGCGGATATGGCTTTGCTCATGGACGGCCTGAAAGCCAATCTTATCGTGACCGACCCGCCGTACAACGTAGCCTACGAGAGTGCGGACGGCAAATCCATCCAGAACGACAGCATGGCAGACGGTGCGTTCTTCGAGTTCCTGCTGGCAGCGTTTCGCAACATGGCAGCGCATATGGCCGAGGGCGGCAGTGCGTACATCTTCCATGCGGACACGGAAGGTTTGAACTTCCGTCGCGCATTCAAGGAGGCCGGTTTCCACATCAGCGGCGTGTGTATCTGGGCGAAGAACTCGCTGGTGCTGGGGCGCTCCCCGTATCAGTGGCAGCACGAACCGGTTCTGTTCGGATGGCTCCCCAACGGTAAGCACCGCTGGTATTCCGACCGCAAGCAGTCCACCATCTGGAACTTCGATAAGCCCAAGCGGAATAAAGAGCACCCGACCATGAAGCCAATCGCGCTGCTGGCCTACCCGATTAAGAACAGCTCCGCGCCCAACGGCGTTGTGCTCGACTCGTTCGGCGGCTCCGGCTCCACGCTCATCGCCTGTGAGGAGACCGACCGCATCTGCCGGACGATGGAACTGGATGAAAAGTACGCCTCTGTCATCGTTCAGCGATTCGTCGATCTGGCGGGGAGTGCCGGTGTGTCCGTGGTTCGTGATGGTCATGAGCTGTCCTTTGATGAAGTTATCTCCGAAATCGCATAAGACCCCATTACCAATGAGAGGAGGTGTGCCAAATGGCTACCAGAGGCAGAAAACCCAAGCCGACCGCGATCAAGATGCTGGAAGGCAATCCGGGCAAGCGCCCGATCAATGAAAAGGAACCCGTCCCGCCCAAGGGCGATGTGAAGTGTCCGTCGTGGCTGCTGCCGGAAGCAAAGAAGGAATGGAAGCGGCTGGAAGCCTCCCTCGAAGCGATGGGTGTGCTGACAATGGCTGACCAGACCGCGTTCGCCGGTTACTGTCAGGCATATGCCCGCTGGCGTGAAGCGGAAGAGTTCATCACGCAGCACGGTTCCATTTTCAAGACCCCCAGCGGTTATGTCCAGCAGGTTCCACAGGTCAGCATTGCCCAGCAGAACCTGAAAATCATGCAGTCGTTCTGTTCGGAGTTCGGCCTGACCCCGGCAGCGCGTTCCCGCATCATCGCGGGCGGCTCGGATGACTCGAACAGCTACGACCCCATGGAGCAAGTGTTAAAGGATGGGTGGAAGAATGGCATTTGATGAAATGAAAGCCGGACGTGTGGTGAACTTCATTGAATGCCTGCGCCACACCAAGGGTGAGTTTCATGGAAAACCGTTCAAGCTGCTGCCGTGGCAGGACAAGATCGTCCGGGAGGTGTTCGGCACCGTCCGAGATGATGACCCGACCATGCGTCAGTACACCACAGCATATATCGAAATCCCGAAGAAGCAAGGTAAAAGCGAGCTGGGCGCGGCGCTGGCACTGAACATGCTGTGCAATGACGATGAATGGAAAGCCGAGGTTTACTCCTGCGCTTCCGACCGCCAGCAAGCGGCCATCGTGTTTGACGTGGCTGTTGACATGGTCAGGCAATCTCCGGCGCTCTCCAAGCGCATCAAAATCATCCCGTCCATGAAACGCATGATCTACCAGCCCACCGGCAGTATCTATCAGGTTCTGTCCTCGGAGGTTGCGACCAAGCACGGCCTGAATGTATCAGCCTGTATCTTTGATGAGCTTCACACCCAGCCGACCCGTGCCCTGTACGACGTTATGACCCAAGGCTCCGGCGATGCCCGAAAGCAACCGCTGTGGTTCTTTCTGACTACTGCGGGGACAGATCGAAACAGCATCTGCTGGGAGGTGCATCAAAAAGCACTCGACCTGCTCGAAGGGCGCAAGTATGACCCGCGCTTTTATCCGGTGATCTTCGGTCTTCCGGATGATGCGGACTGGCAGACCGAAAAGAACTGGTACAAGGCCAATCCTTCCCTCGGGCACACGATCACCATCGATAAGGTGCGCGATGCCTACCACAAGGCACTCGAAACCCCTGCGGATGAGAATATGTTCAGGCAGCTCAGACTCAATCAATGGGTAAAACAGTCCATTCGCTGGATGCGCATGGATCGTTGGGATATGTGCGCCGGAGTAGTCAACCCAAGGGCACTGGAAGGCCGCGCCTGTTATGCAGGGCTTGATCTATCCTCGACCAGCGACCTCACGACCTTCGTGCTGGTGTTCCCGCCCACGAATGAGGATGAGCCGTACATCGTGCTGCCGTTTTTCTGGCTTCCGGAGGAAACATTGCCCCTCCGTGTCAGGCGTGACCACGTTATGTACGACAAATGGGAACGACAGGGCTTCATCAAAACGACAGAAGGCAACGTCGTTCACTACGGATTCATTGAGCAGTTCATCTGTGATCTGGGCGAGAAGTACGACATCCGCGAAATTGCGTATGATCGGTGGAACGCGACCATGATGGTTCAGTCGCTGGAATCGGACGGCTTCCAAATGGTGCCATTTGGTCAGGGCTTCAAGGATATGTCGCCCGCGACCAAAGAGCTGATGCGCGTTGTACTGGAAGGCAAGCTAAATCATGGCGGGCATCCCGTACTCAGATGGAATATGGACAACGCTTTCGTGAAAACCGACCCGGCTGGCAACCTGAAGATTGACAAGGAGAAATCCACCGAGAAGGTGGACGGTGCTGTGGCGCTGGTCATGGCCTTGGATCGGGCAATGAAAAACCAGAACAGCAGCTCTGTGTATGACTCGGATCGCGGCCTACTTTTTATCTAGTAGAAACAGGTGAGAAAATGCCCCGAAAACCACTAAGACCCTGCCGTCATCCGGGCTGTGCTCGGCTCTCAGCAGATGTATATTGCGAACAGCATCGGGTGCTATATGCCCGCGAATCCGCTGCCCAGCGCGGCTATGACGGCAAATGGCGTGCCGCACGCGCTCGTTTTTTGCGCCAGCACCCATTGTGTATCAGCTGCCGGAGCGTGGGACGCTTGACCCCGGCCACGGTTGTTGACCACATCATCCCGCATCGTGGCGACGAAAAGCTGTTCTGGGATCAAAGCAATTGGCAGCCCCTTTGCAAGAGCTGCCATGATAGGAAAACGGGTGGCGGACTCTAATAAAAGCTTAGTGCTGTCATTGAGGGGTGAGCTGTAATCCATCTCTTCCGATTGAAAGCTTGTAGTGATTATTCATAGTAGCACAGATAATGGCGGTAATTGAGATGAGGCCAACCACGCCGAGTATGGTAGCCTGATTCGGATAGGCATTTGCCCAGTTATGTATTGTGGTTTTCACGTTTGTTTCCTCCTTCCTTGTTTTTTATTTGAATTACTCTTTGCATGGATTCGATAACCGCTATATTTTCTCTTAGCTGTTGAAGCTCAAGCTCTTTTTTCGCAAGAGTTTCCTTTGCGATGGTGAGCCATTCGTCCATTTCACTGACTTTCAAGGAGCCAATATCTATAATTGAGCGCTCTAGAACAGCTTTGCCCAAAGAAACGGAAGCCACAAATCCCAGCAAAGGAGATTTCGCGGCAATTGAAGCATACTTTGGGTGCTTCGATAGAAAAGCTTGTAGGCTGGCTTCAGAAATTTTTTTTCCTTCTCTAAGAGAACCCTGTTCAGCCTCTAGTTCACCTCCGCGAATCCAACGGCGAATGGTCTCTTGATTAGTTCCAAAGGCATCCGCTATTTCTGCCACTGTGTAGTAAGTCACTAAACCACCTCCACTGCGTATAATTGTAGCACAACTGTTGTATATAGTCAATAGTAAAACGACATTTTTGGAGGGTGTATATGAGGAATCCTTTTGTTGCTTTGTTTCATTCCCGAGATAAGCCCCGAAATGTAGTCAGCTCCGCGCCGTCGTTTTACTTCGGCTCAAGCGTCTCCGGCAAATCCGTCACGGTGCGCTCGGCTGTTCAGGTTTCCACGGTGTATGCCTGTGTGCGCGTAATCGCCGAAACGGTCGCCAGCCTTCCGCTGCATGTGTATGAGGCTACAGAAGCAGGAAGCCAACGTGCGACGGAGCATCCGCTATACCGCATTCTGCACGATGAACCCAACCCGGAAATGACCTCGTTTATACTGCGCGAGCTGATGCTGACCCACCTGCTCCTGTGGGGCAACTTTTTTTGCCAGATCGTGCGCACCGGGCGAAACCATATCGTTGGGCTGTACCCGCTGATGCCCGAAAACATGGAGGTAGACCGCGACAGCAAGGGAAAGCTGACCTACACGTACACGACCAGCGACGGCAAGCGCATGAAGCTCGACTCAGAGGAAGTGCTGCATATCCCCGGCCTCGGCTTTGATGGGATCGTAGGCTACAGCCCGATTGCTCTTGAGCGAAACGCCATCGGCCTTGGCATCGCAGCGGAGGAATTTGGCAGTAAGTTCTTTGGCAACGGCGCAACACCCTCAGGCGTTTTGACGCACCCGAATACCGTGAAAAATCCCAAGGCGCTGCGCGAGAGCTGGAACGCTGCCTATGGTGGCTCAGGCAATGCTGGACGCACTGCAATTTTGGAGGAAGGAATGCACTTCGAGCGCATCTCCATCCCCAATAACGAGGCACAGTTCCTCGAGACCCGCAAGTTTCAGGTGGCCGAGATATGCAGAATCTTCCGCGTGCCCCCGCATCTGGTGGGCGATCTGGAGCACGCAACGTTCAGCAATATCGAGCATCAGGGGATTTCGTTCGCCGTCCATACCATCCGGCCATGGGTGGTGCGCATTGAACAGTCCATCAACCGCGCCCTGTTCAGCGACTCGGATAAGAGTCGTTTTTTTGTGCGCTTCAATATGGACGGCCTGATGCGCGGCGCGTACAAGGAGCGCATGGAGGGCTATGCCATCGCCCGCCAGAACGGCTGGATGAGCGCCAATGACATCCGCGAGCTGGAGAATCAGAACCCCATCCCGGACGCAGAGGGCGGCAACGCCTATCTGGTCAACGGCAATATGATCCGCATCACCGATGCGAAAAAGGAGGAATCCGAATGAAGAAATTCTGGAACTGGGCACGGGACGCCGACGAAAACCGCATCCTGCGCCTTGAGGGAGTCATCGCCGAGGAAAGCTGGTTCGACGATGACGTCACGCCCGCGCTGTTCAAGGCCGACCTGATGGCGGGCACCGGGGATGTGACCATCTGGGTAAATAGCCCCGGTGGAGATTGCATCGCAGCGGCGCAAATCTACAACATGCTCATGGACTATCCCGGCGATGTCACCGTGAAGGTAGACGGCCTCGCAGCCTCTGCAGCCAGCGTGATCGCTATGGCGGGTACGAAGGTGTGCATGTCGCCGACCAGCCTCATGATGATCCACAATCCGCTGACCATCGCAATGGGCGACAGTGAGGAAATGCGCAAGGCCATCCAGCTTTTGGATGAGGTCAAGGAAAGCATCATCAACGCATACGAGATCAAGACCGGCCTCTCCCGCGCTCGCCTCAGCCACCTGATGGACGCGGAAACGTGGATGAACGCCAACAAGGCCAAGGAGCTGGGCTTCTGCGATGAGATCATGTTCGTCGAGGACACGTCCAGCGATGCTCCCGAGAACAGCTTCACCTTCTCCCGCAGGGCAGTGACGAACTCCCTGCTGGATAAGCTGAAAGCCCGAATCCCCGAACCCGACAACCGAGTGAAAGCGGCTGACCTTGAGAAAAGGCTGTCGCTTTTGTACTCCGCACCGCTCGGCAGGTAGCCGACCGGTGTTCCGTTCGCTCAACAAGTTTCGCTCACTACAGCCTCGCTGCGCGAGGCCTACGAAAACAGGAGGAATTACCCATGAATCAGATTCTTGCCCTGCGCGAAAAGCGCGCAAAAGCGTGGGATGCCGCGAAGGCTTTTCTGGATACCAAGCGCGCTCAGGACGGCACCCTTTCCGCTGAGGACGCGGCAACCTACGACCGCATGGAGGCCGATGTAGTCAATCTTGGCAAGGAAGTCGAGCGCCTTGAGCGTCAGGCCGCCATCGACCGCGAGCTGGATCAGCCCACCGGCAAGCCCCTGACGGACAAGCCCCAGACCCTTGACGGCAAGGCAAAGACCGGTCGCGCCTCGGATGAGTACAAGACCGCTTTCTGGAACGTGATGCGCAACAAGTCCGTCCCGCACGAGATCTACAACGCCTTGCAGGTAGGCACCGACAGCGAGGGCGGCTACCTCGTCCCCGATGAGTACGAACGCACATTGATCGAAGCGCTGGAGGAACAGAACATCTTCCGTCAGCTAGCGAAGGTCATCACCACCAGCTCCGGCGACCGCAAGATTCCCGTCGTCGTGTCCAAGGGCAGCGCAGCGTGGATTGATGAAGAAGCGGCCTACCCCGAGAGCGACGACGTGTTCGGCCAGACCTCCATCGGCGCGTACAAACTGGCGACCATGATCAAGGTCAGCGACGAGCTGCTCCACGATTCCGTGTTCGACGTGGCCAGCTACATTGCCAAGGAGTTCGCTCGCAGAATCGGCGCCGCCGAGGAGGAAGCGTTCTTCACAGGCAATGGTACCGGCAAGCCCCTCGGCATTCTCGCCGCGACGGGCGGTGCTCAGACCGGCGTGACCACAGCCAGCGCAACGGCGATTGCAATGGACGAAGTGATGGACTTGTTTTACTCTCTTCGTGCTCCGTACCGCCGCAACTCCGTGTTCATCATGAATGACAGCACGGTTAAGGCGCTGCGCAAGCTCAAGAACGGCAACGGCGACTACATCTGGCAGCCGAGCGTGGTGGCGGGCACTCCGGACACGCTGCTCAACCGCCCGGTGTACACATCGACCTTCATGCCCACCATTGCGGCATCCGCCAAGACCATCCTGTTCGGTGACCTCGGTTATTATTGGGTGGCCGACCGCGAAGGTCGCAAGTTCCAGCGCCTCAATGAGCTGTACGCTCCGACCGGTCAAGTGGGCTTCCTGTCCTCTGAGCGCGTGGACGGCAAGCTCATCCTGCCCGAGGCCGTCAAGACGCTGGAGATGAAAACAACCTAACCCAAAGATTGGAGGTTTGCAACATGGACAATTCGACCCGAAACTATCATGCCCACGGCGGCAATGAATGGGTGATCGGCGGCAAGCTGACGTTTCTGCCTGGCGCCACCATTGAAGGTGCAGACATCATACTCGATGGCGCGAGCGTCGCCAAGCTGCCGCATGTCCCCGATAGCGAAGCAACAACGGTCGCCGCGCTGCGCGAGGATTACAACGCCCTTCTGTCCGTGCTGAGGAGTGCAGGCCGGATGGCACACGACACTGACGATGAGCCTGTCACTTGATGCGGTGAAAACCCACCTGCGAATCCAGCACGACGAAGAGGACGAATACCTCAAAGGGCTGGTTCGCCAAGCACAGGCAGCAGCGGAGGATTTCTGTCGTGTGTCCCTTGAAGAAAACACACCGGAACCCGCTGTGCTTGCCATGCTGCTCATGATCGGGCACTACTACGAAAACCGCGATAACCCGGACAAACAAGCGTACATCGCCATGCGCATGGCGTTTGAGAGTCTGCTCTATCCACACCGCGATGAAGCAAAAATGTTCTGATTGGGAGGTGACGCCGTTTGCGCGGCTACAAGAATTTCGAGTCCAGCCCGCATCCTGGAAGCCTCCGACATCTGGTTGAGATCGGGTACACCCAGAACGCCATCAACGAGAACGGTTACCCCGAACCCAAGGATGTCGTGATCTGTCGCGTGTGGGCGGCTGCGGTAGACGCGGGCAACCAGCACTATCGCGCTGCCGACGTGATGAACACCGAAGCGGTCATCAACTTCACCATCCGCTATCGCAAGGACGTGAAACCCGGTATGTGGGTGCGCTTTCAGGGCGAAAAGTGGGACATCTCTACGCTCGGCGAGTATTCGTACAAGCGCACCTATCTCGGCCTCAAGGCTTCGCTCTCGAAGGGGGTAAGCGGATGAAACAGGTACAAGCGGCGCTCAAGGACATCGGCATTCCCGTTATCGCGGGCATCTGGCGCTCGACGAGCGCGACGCCCAACCCGCCCGAGCAGTACGTGGTGTATTCGACCACCATGGCAGAAGCCTCACACCACGACGATCATGTGACGTCATTTCGCACCTTCGTCTACCTAAACCTGTGGAGCGACGGCGATCCCACGGACATGGCGATGCGGATACGGGACGCCATGTATGCTGCGGGGTTTTCGATGATCGAGGAATCCGACAAGGGCTATAACCAGCCGGCCTACGATCATGCCACGCTGCAGTTTACGGTGCAATGGACATGGTGCCTACGGGAGGACGCTGCATATGGCTGTTGATCTTCGCGGCTTCGATGATCTGGAAAACGACCTGACGAGCATGGCAGCTGCGCTTGACGCTGATGGCGATGGCGCCGCCGTGAATCGGGCGCTCGTGTCCGGCGCAGAGCCCATTGAACGCCAGATGTTGGCAAACGCTTCATCCGATCCCGCCATCATCACCGGTGCCCTGCATGGCTCCATTCACGCCGGTAACGTGAAAAAGCGAGCTGGTGGAGGCAAACATATCACCGTTGGCGTGCATCACAAGGAGCAGGGTGCGTATTATGCCAACGCTGTCGAATACGGGCATGGCGGTCCCGCGCCCGCGCCCGCGCACCCGTTCGTCAGGCCCGCTTATGACACGGAAATCGACTCGGCCTATGAGGCCATGAAGCACGAACTGCGCGCCGCTTTGAGTCAGCGCGCGTGAACACAAGGAGGAATATCACATGTCTGAACCCATCGCCTCGCCCGCCGTGTCCAGCACGGTCGGCATCAAAAACGTTGTTTTGGCTGCGCTGACAGAGGACACAGAGGCCACGCTCTCCTACGATGCGCTACAGCTTCTGGCCGGCGCCATTGATGTACAGATCGCGCCGCAGAACGCGGAACCCGATGTACAGTATTTTGACGACACGGAAGGCTCGGTTGTGTATCCCGACCCTGAAATCAAGGTCACCATGGAACAAGCCGACATTCCCCTACTGCTTCAGGAAAAGATTCTGGGCAACACCATCGATGAGAATGGTGTGCTGATCCGCCGCGCGAGCGACAGCCCGCCTTATTTTGCGCTCGGCTTCAAGAGCGAGAAGTCGGACGGCTCCTACCGCTATGTCTGGCTGTATAAAGGCCGCGCCACACCGTTGACCGAGCAGTACCACACTAAAGAGGGCAAGACCGTGACCCGCCAGACGGGCAAGATCGAATGGACATTCATCAAACGGACGCACGACGGCGAATACCAGGCATTGGCAGATGACGGTCAGAACGGCTTCTCGCCCGCCAAAGCTGCTACATTCCTGCAGAGCGTGTATCAGCCGGTGTATGCCGCACCGTGATGCATCACAAATTGTCATCACCGCCATGCGCACTTGCATGACGGCGATGATTTAATGACTGTGTTACCGCTTCCTGACCGGAACCTGCAACTCGGTCACATAATTCTGCGGGTCGTTTGTGTCGCTGGGCGACGTGATCGCGTAGCCGCGCAGGAGGCCGGCGAACTCGTAGCCGTTGCGCTCCATCCATTCGCCCAGCTTCTCGCTGGCTGCCTGGTATCCGCCGTCATAGGTACCGGCGAACCGGATCGTGGCGGCGCTGGGCATTGCTTCCAGCTCCTTGAAGATGAACTCACCCCGGCTTTCGCCGAGCTTGTCCACCGGCACCGCGACCTCGACATCCACATCCGCTTCCCTGTATTCCGCGTCGTGATAGATCGAATAGCCGCCGCCGACAGGCTGGATCCCATTTCTGCCCACATACTTCATCAGCTTGTGCCAGAGTTCGCCTTCCTCGTTGTAGGCGGGAATGATCGCTCGCAGAGAGAGTACCTTCGCACTCGGCAAATCCTTGAGTTCGACATCATACACCATGTAATTTCGCTCCTCTCCAAATCGGTCCATCAACCGCTGCAACTTTTGCAGCTTCAACTGCTCCACTTCGATGTTGGCCTGCACCGAAGCCGATTTGGTGCGCACGATATTGTCCATGTAGGCGGCATCTCCAAGGTGCGGCAGGATATCGGCTGTCTCGTCAATGGAGAAGCCCATGTCACGCAGCATGACGATGTTCATCAGCAGCGGAATCTGCTGCGCGCTATAGCTGCGGTATCCTGTGAATCTGTCGATTTCGGCCGGGTATAGCAGCCCGCACTTTTCGTAGTGCCGAAGCATGCGCGGCGACACCCGAACCAGCCTTGAGAACTCACCAATCTTGAACATGTTGTGCGCCCCTTTCGTTTGCAATCCGGTTTGCAAGTAGAGCATAAGCCTTGACACTATGGCAGAGTCAAGCGAAAAAATGATCTATACACAAATATTTTATCTTGGCTGTCAAGCCGGATGGGAGGAAGTTCATGATCACCTGTACCCTTGCTGGTAAAAAGTACAGCGTGGACTTCGTGACCGGGCGCGCGCTGCGGGAGATGCAGCCCGCGCTCGACATGTATGCGAAGATCACCAAGGCGAGCTTGGCTGCGCTGAACGGCGAGGCGGCGCCAGAAGAGACACCCATCGCAGATGCGCTCGACGTGATGGCGCGTTGGTTTACGATGCTATTTGGTAACCAGTTCAGCATTGACGAGCTATACGACAATTATCCCGCCGACCGGCTATTGCACGACATTGTGCTGGCATTGCTGGCGGTTCAGGGGCAGACAACCGAGGTGTTGTCCGAGTTCCCTACGACAGCAGCGCCAGAGCCGACGATCAAGACGGACATCTGACGCTGCACGATTATCTCTGTGCTACCTACAATGAACTACTCGATGCAGGTTGGCGCATGGCGGATATTGATGGCATGGACATGCTGGGCTTTCTGCAAATGCGCGTTTGGCGAGTGAGGAAAGAACAGAAAAAGGCTGAACCCAAGCGACGGTTTATCGATGAAGTATGGGTGCACGACTGATGTGTGCATTAGGCATTTTGAATGCGTTCCTTTAAGCGTTCTATGACATCTTTGTGGTCGGTCATATTGCCATCTGCCATCTGATGATCAGCAACAGCCAGCTTCATTAGTAGCAACTGCCATGCTTCATGAAATTGATTGTCCATATCCATGTTAACCCTCCAGTCCGAAAAATGCTTCATCGATGCTTAGTCCGCCGTGTAGACGTAAAGATTCTTCTCCTTTGGCGAGTTCAGAAAGCAAGCAATGGGATGCTTGCGTTTTGTCATAATCCATTTGATGCTCAAGGATATTGGCAGCTTCGCCGCCGAGAGAGGAATCAGGGACTATGTCATTCATGCTGAATACCTCGTTTTATGATCGTTCCATTGAGACGATCAGTTTATTATTACTCAGACTATACCATGATTTTGGCCTGAATTCAACGGTGAATTTGGAGGAAAGCAATGAGCGAATCCCTGCGCGATCTGGTGGTTTCCCTATCGCTGAACAGTGACAATTTCACGCGAAATATCCGGTCGGTCAACGCCCAGATCAAGGAAGCGGAGTCGTATTTCAAGCTGGCTGGTGCGGGCGTGACGAAGTTCGAGTCCACGACCGCTGGGCTGTCATCTAAGCTGTCCATGCTCCAGCAGAAGCATAGTTTGCAGACGAAAGCCGTGGATCAGTATCAGAAATCGCTGACCGCGGCGAACGCACAGCTGCAGAAATCTACTGGCGAGAACGGGCGGTTGAAAGAAAAACTTGACGCTGCCCGTAAGTCATATGAGGACTTGGGTCATCAGGTAGATTGGGCGCAGCGTGTGTACGACACCTGGAACAGCACGCTGGGCGAAGGCCACACCAAAACACAAGAAGCCAAGGCGAAGCTGGACGCGCTGAAGCAGGAATATACGCAAACAGGCGAGCAGATCAAGCTCATGGAGGGCCAGCTTGTATCGTCGAACAAGCAGATCCAGAACAACGCGGATAAGGTATCCAAGGCACAAACCGCGCTGAACGGCGCTCAGTCTGAGCTTCGTGAGACCGAGTCTGCGCTGCAACGTTGTGCTTTGGAGCTGCGCACCAGTGAGTCACTCTGGACGAAAGCTGGCGCGGCGATGACAAAGTTCGGGCAGTCCGCCAAATCCATCGGCAAAGCATCCTCTGCCGTTGGAAAGGAGCTAAACCGCTATGTCACCGCGCCAATCGTCGCGCTGGGCACATATGCTACGAAAGCGTCGATCGACATGGAGGACGCGTTCGCCGGTGTGCGCAAAACGGTGAAGATGACCGAGGACGAGTATGCAAAGCTCGATCAGTCGATCAAGAACATGTCCACCGTGAAGCCCGCAAATTATGAGACCATCGCGTTCGTTGCGGAGACGGCAGGTCAGCTCGGTGTCGCCAAGCAGGCGGTCGAAGGATTTACCTCCGTCATGACCGACCTGGGTTCCGTCTCCAACGACCTAAACGCAGAGGAAGCTGCCACCAGCCTAGCCAAGATGGCGAACATCATGGGTGTGGTCGAAGAGAAGCAGACCACGGAATACTTCCAGCGCATGGGTTCGACCGTGTTGGAGCTGGGCGTAAACAGTGCCACAACCGAGGCGAACATCGTGCAAATGGCGATGCGACTGGCTGCCGCAGGTCGGCAAGTGGGCATGACGGAAGCCGAGATTCTGGGCGTCAGTACCGCGCTGTCCTCCGTGGGCATCGAATCGCAGATGGGCGGCACGGCGTTCTCCAAGGCGCTGATTCGCATGGAGCTAGCCTGCGAAGAGGGCGGCGACGCGCTGAAGGACTTCGCGAAAGTCGCGGGCATGTCAGCGACCGATTTCAAGAACCTGTTCAAGTCAGACGCCACCGCTGGTATGCAGGCGTTTATCGCGGGGCTAGCTCGCTTGGGCGACGAGGGCATTTCGACCATCGGGACGCTGCAGGATATCGGATTCAAAGAAGTGCGCCTGCGCGACACCACGCTGCGCATGGTCAACGCCAACGAGCTGCTGACCCGCAGCGTGCAGACGGCGAAGCAGGCGTGGTCGGACAACACCGCCATCAATGATCTCGTTGCTGAACGGTACAACACCACAGCTAAGCGCCTCGAAATGCTCAAGAACAAGGCGCGCCTTGCGGCCTCCACGTTCAGCGGCATCATGCTGCCGACGATGGAGGACCTGATGAAAACCGCGTCCGGTTGGCTGGATAAGCTGACGCAGATGGACGAGGGCCAGCGCAAGCAGATCGTGTCCATCGGGCTGTGGGCTGCAGCAGCCGGGCCGCTGCTCTCTACATTCGGGAAAATCAGCTCGACCGTAGGCAGCGTGTCTATCAGCTTAGGCAAGTTCTCGACGAAGGTCGGCGAGGCTGGCGGCGGGCTGAAAGGGCTGGTATCCGTCGTCGGCAAGAGCAAGCTCGCCATGGTTGGACTCGTTGCCGCAGCCGGTGCAGGCGCGTACATGCTCTACGATTGGGCGTCCGGCGCGAAGGCGTGTCGCGAGGCGCTCGAAGGCATGAACGCCACCGCCGAAAAGTGGAAGCAGACGCAAGCCAGCACCATCTACAACAACGGTGGGCTTGAATCGTTCGGGCTGTCTAAGGAGCAATTTGCCGCGACGGGGCGCACTACGAAGCAGTGGCTCTCTGACATGATCGCCACCTGGTCAGACGGCAGGAACGAGACAGACGAAATCGTTTCATCTTATACGGATTCGTTCGCCGCACTTACCGCCAATACGAAATCTGCACTCGACAAGCTCCGCCAGACCGCGCAGGAAGCAGGTCATGTGGACATCGCCTCCGGCATCCAGAAGGACATGGACAAGCTAGACAGCGTAAACGCCCAGATCGCCAAGCTGCTCAAAAAGAAGCAGAACAAAAAGCTCACGGAGCAGGATAAGATCAAGCTCCAGGAGCTGATCGACACCAAAGAATCCATTGAGGTCAAGTACAAGTTGACCCCAGAGCAGGTCGGCGGCTATGGCCAGATTTTGCAGGACATCGAAACCGAGGTCGCCCGCGCTCAGGCTCGTGGGCAGAAGGGCGCAGACCCCAAGGTGTACGCGCAGGGGCTGACCGCCACCGCCGAGGGATATGCCGCCATTCGCGAGCAGATCGACCAGCGATACGCTTCCGAATACGCGCTGATTCAGCTCATGGAGGACGGTGCGGAAAAGGACGAAGCGCGTACCAAGCTGGATGCGGATTACAACGAGCAGCGAAAATCTGCCGCCGAGGATTACGCGAACGCGCTCAAGCAGATGCTCGGTCCCGTATGGGATCAGCCCGGCATCCAGAAGGCTGGCGAGGACATGGACTCGCTGATGCAGCTGTTCCGCGAGTATAGCACGCTGGGTTCAACTGGTTATAAAGACCCCGCCATCCTCGAAAAGATGAACCAGCTGTTCGAGGGCATGGATAAAGACGAGCTGCTATCCTATCTCGGTGTGCTACAACAGGTGCAATCGCTGCTCGATGGCGGCATGTCGGAAGAGGACGTGAAGAAGCTGTTCCCCGAGGTGGACTTCTCCGGCGAGCTGGATCAATTCGCCGCACTGGCGAAGTTCGCGAAGGAAAACAGCAGCACATTGCAAGGGCTCAGCGATACGCTCAATGGGCTTGTTCCCGATGAGATGAAAAAGCTGGCGATCGATCTGGACATGACCGCTGCCGAGACCCGTTGGGCGGAGTTCGCATCTAACCCCGGCGCGATCACCACGGACGCGATTATCAATAGCTATTCAAAGGGATCGGAAGCAGCCGTTCCTCAACCGATCATTGATGTGCTTGTGAAATCGTATCAGGAGATCGAGGGTGGCGCGTCAACCGCTCGGCTCACACCGGACGATGTGGTCGCGCAGGTGATCTCCTACATGGAGGGCGAGGGCTGCTCTATCGCCGCACTCAGCCCGGATCAGATCGAGGCCATCGTGAGCAGCTACAGCGAGGCAACCGGCTGCGACAAGTCGGCGCTGCTGGCCGCGTTCACGGCAAAGATCGCCGCTTACGACGATACCAATGCGACGAAACCCAAAACCCTGCTCACCACGAAGATCGCAATCACCGGCTACGACCTCGCCGCGCTGCAAGCGTTCAAGGAGAATAATCCCGTCACCGTGACGGGCATCGTGCAGCTTCGGGAGCAGTTCGACAACCCGCAGGACGTGCTCGACGATCCGAACGCCAAGTTCTACATGAACGGGCAGCAGATTTCCGTGGACGTCGTGCCAAGGGATCGCATCACCGCCGACACGCTTTTTGTGTATGACAGTGACGGTTCAATGCACGTGCTCATCACGCCCGAGATCAAAGGCACCGCCGAATCCACCGACACAGCCGGAGCGCAACTCGACAAGCCCACCACGTTCACCAACGTACTGGGTGAAACAGATGCCAGCACCACCGTTGAAAACCTCAAGAACATCAACGCCGAACTTAATTATCTCAAGGGCTCTCTAGGCACATGGCAGCAGTTCTGGGGCTTGATGGACGGCAAGTCCAAAGAAGGCATGGCCAACTCACTCGCCGAAAACCTCGGTCCCGAAGAACTCGCCAACCTCCAAGCGTTCGTGCAGGAAGCCACCAAGGCCATCGAAAACAAGGAAAAACTGTCCGACGATGCCATCGCCAAGCTCCAAGAAATCCAGACGTTGACTGAACTGTTGGACGCGATCGGCATCGGCGAAAACATCACAGCCGGTATCGGCGCGGCGATGTCTCAGGCGGGCTGGTCAGGTGATGCGGAATCGGTCGCTGGAAACCTTGAGGCAGCATTGAACGCCGCGTTCCAGATCAACTCGCCCTCGAAGCGCGTGCAACCTGTGGGTCAGGGTGTCGCGGAAGGCGTAGCGCTTGGCATGACCCAGACCAGCATGACCGCCAGCGCACAGACACTAGGCAACTCCGTCACGAACAATCTGCGCATCGCAATGGCGATGAGCAAGTTCACGCCCATCGGCAAGAACGCCATGGCGGGGCTGGCGATCGGCATCTTATCCGGTCGAGCTAGTGTGGTAAGCGCCATTCAGACTGTCGCCGCTGCTGCCGTTCAAGCAGCGAAGGACAAGCTAAAGGTGCAGTCGCCGTCCGTCGTGTTTCGCGACGAGGTCGGGCGCATGATGACAAAAGGCATGGCGCAAGGTGCGCTGCTCGAGAGTAAAAACCAAGCAAAGATCATCGCCAACGCATCGCGCTATTTAACAAGCGCTGCTAAAGAAGGCGTATACTCAGGCATCACCAGCGACAACCGTCGTAACTACACCACCAACAATGCCGCCACGGTCAATGTTGAGCGGCTCGTGGTTAACGACAAGCAGGACGTGCGCGCATTGGCACAGGAGATAGGGATCGTGCAGCGCAGAGCGGCGATTGGGATGGGAGGATAAAGGCATGGCCGACTGGTTCACATTCAAAAATACTACGTCCACGATATTTGGCGTTCATGTTACGACCTACCCGCCCATCACACTGCCAGAGGAGCGTGTGGAGTTCGTGACCGTGCCCGGTCGCAGTGGAAGCCTTACGATAACCGAGGGTGATGTCGTATATGATGACATCACCATTTCCGTCGAGTGCCTCGTCAAGAATCTTGACGCGCTCGATCAGATCAGCGCGTGGCTGCGCGGGCGTGGCGATCTGGTGCTGGGCAATCGCCCGAATGTCTACTACAAAGCCCGCATTGTCAATCAGATAGAGATTGAAAAGCTCGTGCGCGGACGACCACATCGGACGTTCGCCGCTGTGTTCAGGTGTGCGCCGTTCCGGTATGTGTACCCGGCTCCGGCTGCAATTGGGTTCAATGCGTCAGGCAGCATCGCCAACCCTGGTAACGTGTTCTCCGAGCCAGTCATCACCATCACCGGCAACGGTGAGATCGATCTGAGCATCGGCAATAGCACGCTGCATCTCGATGATGTGAACGGCAGCATCACCATCGACGTGCCCGCACGATTGGCGTACAAGGACAATCTGAACCAGAGCTTCAAGCTGACGGGTGCTTGGCCTGTGATCCCAACCGGCACGTCTGCGGTATCCTGGGCAGGAAGCGTCACGAGGGTTTCTATCTTGCCGAACTGGAGGAACATATGATGGGCGAGGTATACGTCTATGAGCCCAATGCAGACGATCTCGACTGCATGGGCTGCTGCGGGGCGTTGACACCGACGTCCTGCATCCACACAGAAGAGGCCAACGGCATGAGCGAAATCGAGCTCCGGCATCCCATCGACGAGCATGGGCGCTGGAGCTTTCTATTGGATGGATGCTTGCTGAAGGTTGAAGTGCCTGTGCGCACAACGCCTGAGATCAAGGATGGCGCACTGGTGACGACTGTCGAGAAATGGATCGTGAAGCCCACCGCATCCAAAGCCAGCCGCTACATCTATACCAAGGCAACCAAAGGCAAGAAGAAAAAGCTGCTGCCCAAGGGCTACGAGCTTACGGTGGTTGCCAAGGGCGACGCGCGTCACAAGATCAAGAGCAAGAAGTACGGCACCGGCTGGGTGTCCGTCAATGCGATCCAGTACACGCTCACGGAGACGATTCCGAATGACCCTGCTGCCATTGAACAGGTGGAGCCCGCATGGTCTGTCCGTACGCAGATGTTCAGGATTTACTGCCACGAGGTGACGGAATCCGGTGTCATCGCGCGCGCTCGACATGTGTTCTACGACCTTCTGGGGAATTGCACGACCTACGATGGTTCGACCGCCGCACTCGAAAACAACCCCACCTGCGTTGAGGCCGGCGAGGGTATTTTGAATGGTTGTGTCTGCGACCATGATTTCGAGTTCTACAGCAATATGCTGGATACAAGGGCGGCCGTACATTGGACGCGCCAAAATCCCGTGACTGCGCTGCTCGATCCTGAGGAAGGCCTGTGTGCCCAATGGCAAGCTGAGATCGTGCGCGACGATTGGGACATCATCGTGCTGCGCGAAGCCGGTTTCAACAGGGGTACACGAATCGAATACGCCAAGAATCTGCTCGGGGTCAAGTGCGAGGTGGACAGCACGGATGTCATCACCCGCATCATTCCCGTTGGGCAGACGGCCAAGGGGGCGGCGCTGCTCTTGGTGGGAGATTCTCCGTGGGTGGACAGTCCGCAAATCGCCAATTATCCCGTGCCACATGTTCACGTCCTCGACCTGGGCAGCAAGGTCAAGGCGAAGTCTACCAAGAGCGCCGACGTGACCAGCGCGCGTAGCAAGCTTGCCCAGATGGCGCGCGATAAGTTCACCGACGAAAGCTGCGATGAGCCGTCGCTGTCGCTGGAGGTTGACTTTATCAATCTGGGCGACACGGAAGAGTATCGCGATTATGCACAGTTGGAGGCGCTGTTTCTTTACGACCGCGTGCGCGTGCGGCATCCTGATCTGATGATCGACGTGCTGTGCGAAGTGAAGCGCATGGAGTTCGACTGCCTGACAGGCAGGGTGAAGAAGATCGAGCTGGGTTCGGTCAAGTTCCTGTCGAAAGCACAGCCCGTCACACGCTGGCAGTTGCCCAGCGGCATCAATGCAGGCGTGAAACTGGCGTGGGATTCGATCGATACACAGCTCATCGCCGGCGGCGCGGTCACCGCAAAATCACTGGCGGTTGGCGCCGTGGAAGAGGATGCGATTCTGGACGGCTCGGTATCGCCGGCCAAGCTGAAGGTCGGTTTTTTTGAAGCGGATGAGATACGAGCTGCCGTCGCCACAATCGCGCTTGCGAACATCACCACAGCCAACATTCAGAACGCTAACATCGATTGGGCGCAGATCACCAACCTCGCCACGCAGATGGCGACAATCGCAAAGGCGCAGATTACGAGTGCAACGATCGAGCAAGCAAACATAAATTGGGCTGACATCGCGACTTTGAACGCGCAGATCGCTACCATCGCCGCCGCGCAGATTACGACAGCCAACATAAAGAGTGCCAATATACAGTGGGCAGAAATAGCCTCGCTGAGCGCATCCGTTGCGACCATCGCCAAGGCGCAGATCACCACCGCCACAATCGGTCAAGCGAATATCGACTGGGCGCAGATTGCGACACTAAACACGTCGATCGCATCGATAGCGAAAGCACAGATTACAACAGCAAATATATCCGCCGCCAACATCGACTGGGCACAAATTGCGTCGCTCAGTTCGACTATCGCTACGATCGCGAAGGCGCAGATCACGACTGCGAACATTACCGCTGCCAACATTGAATGGGCTAACATTGCCGCCCTGAACACGTCCATCGCCTCCATCGCGAAGGCGCAGATCACGACGGCAAACATCAACTCTGCCAACATCAACTGGGCGCAGATTGCGTCGCTGCAGGCAGGCATCCTCGAAACAATCAACGCTCGCATCGGCGCTGCGTCGATCGACTATGCGCAAATCAAGGATTTGGTCAGCAACACTGCAATCATCACGACAGGTACAGCGGGTCAACTGTACATCAATCGCCTGTGCGTGACTGAAGCCAATATAGTCAGCCTGACCGTTGGCGAGCTGATGCTCAAGGGTGAGGACGGGCAGTTTTATAAGCTCACGACCGACTCGACAGGCAAGGTGTCCACGGTGCCCGTGAAGGTCGAGGGTTCCAACGTCGCCAACTCCACTCTCTCCGGCGGCAACTTGATCCAGGACACCATAACCGCCCGCGAGTTGAATGTCGCCAGCATCTTCGCCGACAGCGCAATGATCGGTGCGATCAAGGCGATCAACATCAACGTCGGCGACCTGTTCGCCTCAAACACATATACATCAGCGCTCAGAACGAGCATCATTCAGTCCGACATCGGCACGGCACTGAACATCAGCAGCAATGCGGCAATACTCCTGAAGGCCGACAAAACCGTGACGGACGGTTTGAGTACGCGCCTGACCGCCGCCGAGCAGAAGATCACACCCGATTCAATCATCTCAACCGTGCGTGGCAGCAGCCAATACACCGCCGATCTCGCTTCGAAGGTCGCCGCCAGCACCTACAACACGGACATGGCCAAGAAACTCGACTCTGCTACCTATACTACCGATAAGGCGGCGCTGCTAGCAGCTGATGTAGCTGTTGGGAGTGCTGCTCCCTCGAGCCCACCCGCAGGCAAGCTATGGGTTGATACCAGCAGTACACCTCAGCTCAAACGCTGGACTGGCAGTGCGTGGCAGGTGGTAACTGACATTAGTAAGGCTGATGCTGCTGCGCTGACCGCGCTAACGACGCGGGTGTCGACCGCAGAGACCAACATTACGCAGACCCAAAATAGCATCTCGCTGAAGGCAGACAAGTCCGTCACCGATGGTCTTGCCTCGCGAATGACCTCTGCTGAAAGCAAGATCACGCCGGACGCAATCACGAGCACAGTCAGGAACAGTACAGCTTACACCAACGATCTCGCCGCAAAACTAGCGACAAGCACCTACAACACCGACAAGTCTGCGTTACAGGCTGCTGACGTGGCTGTTGGGTCAACAGCGCCATCAAGTCCTGCAAGCGGCAAGCTCTGGGTAGACACAAGCAGCACGCCGCAGTTAAAAAGATGGACAGGCTCGACATGGCAGGTAGTCACGGACTTGAGCAAGGCTGATGCGGCAGCACTTACATCGCTCACGACTAGGGTCACAAGTGCTGAAACGAGCATCACGCAGACACAGAACAGCATATCACTCAAAGCGGATAAAACAGTTACTGACGGACTAAACAC
The DNA here is from genome assembly GCA_030265545.1 of Eubacteriales bacterium OttesenSCG-928-N13. Taxonomy (GTDB): domain Bacteria; phylum Bacillota; class Clostridia; order Christensenellales; family Aristaeellaceae; genus JAJDGF01. The sequence goes on along the minus strand of JAJDGF010000017.1, from coordinate 3,723 downwards.
CAGGTTGACCAACGCCGAGAGCAAAATCACCGATACTGCTATCGTCAACACTGTTAGGGGTTCAAGCGCGTACACATCAGATTTAGCCGCAAAGCTCGCAACCAGCACATACAATACGGATAAAACAGCCCTGCAAGCGGCAGATGTTTCCGTTGGCGCATCTACTCCATCAAGTCCACCCGCAGGCAAGCTATGGGTTGATACCAGCAGCACGCCTCAGCTTAAGCGCTGGGCGGGTAGCTCTTGGCAGGTGGTCACCGATCTCAGCAAAGCAGACGCAGCCGCGCTGACGGCACTCACCACGCGGGTATCAACTGCCGAAACCAACATCACGCAGACCCAAACCAGCATCTCGCTGAAGGCCGACAAGTCAGTAATCGATGGTCTTGCTTCGCGAATGACCTCCGCTGAGAGCAAGATCACCGATACGGCCATCGTCAACACAGTACGCAGCAGCAGCTCGTATACATCTGACCTCGCGGCTAAGGTTGCAACCAGCACCTATAACAGCGGCATGGCTTCCAAAACAGACAAAACCCTGCCGGACACCCGCAACGATAATCAGCCACCAAGCTGGTACTGGTCGAACTATCCCAGACAGAAAATATCCGAGTTCAAAGGCCGCAACGCAATCGGCGCACCGGGCACCACGACATACGGTGCCCTCACGACCATGGTTCCGTGGTCGGATTCGAGTGGCGGCCAGATCATCCAGGCGTTCGAGAGCACCGACGGCACATATGAGCGCCGCAGCACATCCACCACCGCTTGGGGCGACTGGGCGCAGATAGCCGATCAGAAGAAGATCGATGCGCTATCATCGCGAATCTCCACCGCCGAGACCAGCATCACCCAAACCCAAAGCAGCATCGCACTCAAGGCCGACAAGACCGTCACCGACGGCCTCGCCTCGCGCATGACCTCCGCTGAAAGCAAGATCACCGACAACGCCATCATCAACACCGTCACCGGCAGCGCCACCTACAAAGGCGACAAGGTGTTCGCGCAAACCACCGCGCCAACCAGTCCCACAACCAACATGAAGTGGCTGGACACCAGCGCCGAACCAAGCCTGCTCAAAGTCTACGACGGCACGTCCTGGGAAATCGTCGGCGGCGACGTGCAGGCGAAGCTCGATCAGCTGGGCACCAGCATCACCCAGACAGCCGACCAGATCAGCCACTATGTCTCCAAGGCCGATCAGTCCCGCTACATGACATTCGACACGACCAACGGTGTGCTGATCGGCGACACCAGCTCAAACTTCAAGGTGCAGATCCTTTCCGACCGCATCAACATACTGCAGAACAGCAACCGCATCGCCTACTTTGCCAGCAACAAGCTGTTCATTCAGGAGGGCGAGCTGACCTCAAACCTCATCATCGGCAACTACGGGCTGAAGAAAACCACAGATGGCGGCATCGCCATCGGATAAGGAGTTTGTCATGGCGATTTCTCTGCAGATAACCAGCGCCACACTCAGCGAGGGCAACGCGTCCATCGCATCGATCATGCCGGCATATACCTACATTCGCGACCGGTCGATCATCAACTACACCTTTACCGCGAAGTGGAGCGGTGCGAGCAAGGTAACGGAGGTCGAATCCACCATCGAGATTCGCAACAGCGCAGGCGCGCGCGTTGGCTGGGTGCTGGCGAAGCTCGACAAGACCACGGCCACCAGCGGCACAAAGACGTATACCGGCACACTGCTTGTGCCCGTGCTCAGCAGCAGCTACGGGCCGGGTGTCACGTCCCTGGATGACGGCAACTACACCGTCATCTTTGACTTCTCCGTCTGGAACGGCTCCAGCGGATCGGGCATCTCCACAAACGATCGCCCCGTCTTCAACATCACCTACGCCACGCTGAACGCGCCCAAGGTGACCGCGTTCGATATCTATCGCGCCACCAGCGCCGGAGCGCGTTCCGATGAAGGCACCTATCTCCGATATTCTGTCGCCGCCAGCATCACCCCGGTCGTGTCCACCGATCGCGGCACGTTCACCCTGCGCTATCGCCCTTCCACGACCAGCACATGGTCAAGTATCACACTGGGCAGCAGCGTGACCAGCGTGAACGTCAGCGCCGCGCAGCTGCCGATCAACTGCGCGATCTCGAACAGCTGCGAGTTTGAACTTGTGATCACCGACCGATATACCACCGTCACGATCCCCAAGTTTATCCCCACCGGCGCAGTGCTGATGCACTTCAAGGCGGATAAGACAGGCGTCGCGATCGGTAAATATGCCGAGACATCAAACCTGTTCGATGTCAATCTGCCCACGCGATTCCGTCAGTCCGTCAGCTTTGACAATCCCGCCGCTGCGCTCCGCGCTGTGGGTGTGATCTACTCCACGACACTGCCGGCGTCCGGTGTCGAAGGGCAGGTCTGCCTCGTGCCGATTTAAGGAGGGTTGTTCGATGGCAACATTGCGATTGAATGCCACTGGGTACAACTGGGGCTCGTCCTCGTACAACAGTAGCACCAACATCAAGGTCGGTAAAACCGGCTCATCATCCAGCGACGGCACGAAGTATCGTGGCCGCGTTCGGTTCAACAATGGCATTGGTGGCTCGTGGGTGATCTCCAAGATTACGCTCACCATGCAGCGCATCGACTCCTATTCCTCGCACGTGCTGGAAATCGGCGTGTCCAGCAGCAACGCGTGGGGTGCGAGCCTTCAATGGAAAAAGAACTTCACGTTCTCAAGCGGCACGGGCAACAAGACCATCGACATCACCGCCGCGAAGGACATCATCCAGGGCTACACGGGCACGTACTTCTACATCCACATCCTGCACGGTTCTGGCACCAACTCTTATTCCGAGTTCAAGGGCTCTTCGACGACACCCTATATCACCATTACCTACGAGGAAGCAACGGTTTATTACTACGGCAGCGGAAATTGGCAGCAGTGTCTGGTTTACTACTACACGGGCGGACAATGGGTGCAATGCATCCCGTACTACTACACAGGCGGCAGTTGGATACAAGTATAGAATGGAGTGATCTTACATGACTGCAAATGAAAAACGCAAGGAAATCGTTCGGCTGTATTTGAGCCGCAAGGGCAAGAACAACTACACCCAGGGTGCAAACCGTGGGTATTTCTTTGGGAAGCCTGAGGGCAAGAACCCCGGCTACTCGGACTGCTCTTCCTCGGTTCGGGCGGTGTACCTGAAGCTGCTGGGCATCGACATCGGCGGGAATACCGAGGCGCAGGTGCTCAGCAAAAAGGGCGTCGTGGTGGATCGCACCGATGGGCTGTATCCTGACGAGAGCAAGCTAAAGATCGGTGACACGCTGTACTTCAAGGGCAACAGCAGCCATGCGGAGAGCGTGGGACATGTGGAGATTTATACTGCGAAGGGGCAGTGCGCCGGGCACGGCTCCGGCACCGGCCCAAATATCCACACGCTGCGCTCGTACTGCCAGCAGCGTGGCAAGGCGCGGCGTTACTACAAGGCGATTCGCTGGATTCCTGACGATGCTGGAGACAAGCCCACGACAGCCACTAAGGTCGAAGTGACTGGCGGCACGGTGAATGTCCGCGCGGGCGCTGGCACGAACCAGAAGATTCTGGGCGTGGTGAAGAAGGGTGCGCTGCTGGCCTGCAAGGGCACAGATGCCACCGGCTGGTTCGCCGTGGACTACAAGGGCGCGCAGGCGTACATCAGCGAGAAGTATTCGAGGAAAGTGGGTTGATTGGTATGTGGGAG
>JAJDGF010000178.1 GCA_030265545.1 Eubacteriales bacterium OttesenSCG-928-N13 | reverse complement strand
AGCAGCTGGGCAAGGATTTGACGCGCACCAAGCAGTTGATCCTGACGGGCGGCGCGCTGATCCGGTCCGGGCAGGCCAAGGAGATGGCCCTGTGTGCCATGCGCACGACGGACTACCCAAATTCCCTGATGCCGCGCGATGCGCAGGTGTCACTCGACGAAAGATATATCCTATCTGCGATGGGCGTGTTGAGCACGCATCATCCCGAACTGGCCAGAACGATGATGGTAAAGGAGTTTGGTTAAGATGGATCTTCACAATAAGAAGCTCACAATGGATGAATACATGGCGCAGCGTGCGGAGGTTCTGACGCACTGGCCGACCGGCAAGGGACTGGATCTGGACGAGGCATTTGCCTATCAGAAGGCCATCCCGCAGCACAAGCGCTTTTCGGACAAGCTGGCCAAGGCGCACAAGGCCAAGACCACCTTGATCCAGCCGCGCGCGGGCGTGCCCGTGATTGAGGAGCACATCAAGCTGCTGCAATACCTCGAGACCAAGGGTGAGGCGGATCTGCTGCCCACCACGATCGACAGCTATACCCGCCTGAATCGCTACGAAGAGGCGGAGGTCGGGATTCGCGAATCGATCGCACAGGGCAAGGCCATGCTGAACGGCTTCCCGGGCGTGAACCACGGCGTGGCGGGCTGCAGGCAGGTGACCGAATCGGTGAATGTGCCGGTGCAGGTGCGCCATGGCACGCCCGATGCGCGCCTGCTGGGCGAGATCACGATGGCCGGCGGCTTCACCAGCTATGAGGGCGGCGGCATCTCCTACAACATCCCCTACGCGAAGTCGGTGTCGCTGGAGCGCACGATCTCTGATTGGCAGTATTGCGATCGCATGATCGGCATCTATGAAGAGAACGGCATCTCCATCAACCGCGAGCCGTTTGGCCCGCTGACGGGCACGCTCGTTCCCCCCTGCATGTCGCATTCGGTCGCGGTGATCGAGGCGCTGCTGGCGGCCGAGCAGGGCGTGAAGAACATCACCGTGGGCTACGGCCAGTGCGGCAACTTGGTGCAGGACATCGCGGCCATCCGCTCGCTGGAGCTGATCACCAACGAATATCTGATGAAATATGGCTACGAGGATGTGCTGGTCACCACCGTTCTTCATCAGTGGATGGGTGGCTTCCCGCAGGACGAGGCCAAGGCATTCGCTGTGATCAGCTGGGGCAGCGCAGCCGCCGCACTCTCCCATGCCACAAAGGTGATCGTCAAGACCCCGCATGAGGCGATGGGCATCCCCACCATGGAAGCCAACGCGCAGGGTCTGCGCTGCACCAAGCAGGTGATTTCCATGCTGACCGATCAGTGGCTGCCTGAGCAGGGCGTGCTGGAGCAGGAGATCGCGATCATATTGGAAGAAACCCGCTCCATCGTGGATCGCGTGATCGAACTGGGCGAGGGCGACATTGCGCAGGGCTCGGTGCGTGCGTTCCAGGCGGGCGTGCTGGATGTGCCGTTTGCGCCCAGCCGCTTCAATGCGGGCAAGATCCTGCCCGCGCGCGACAATGACGGCGCCATTCGGCTGCTGGACTGCGCCGCGCTGCCTTTTAGCGACAGCCTGAAGGCGTTCCACAAGGACAAGATCGCCGCGCGCGCAAAGGCCGAGAAGCGGGACGTCAGCTTCCAGATGGTCATTGATGACATCTACGCCATCAGCAAGGGCAGACTGGTTGGTCGCCCGCGCTAAACCCATATTTCATTCACACTTTCAGCCGACATAGCAGGAGGGAAACACCCATGAAAATCAAGGATCTGGTTTGCTCCAAGGCACGCACGGGCTTCTTCTTTGACGACCAGAAGGCGATCAAGGGCGGCGCCAAGCCGGACGGTTCCTCATACATCGGCGAGCCGGTCACCCCCGGTTTCACCAGCGTGCGCCAGGCGGGCGAGGCCATCTCGGTGATGCTCATTCTGGAGGATGGTCAGATTGCCTACGGCGATTGTGCAGCGGTGCAGTATTCGGGCACCGGCGGACGCGATCCGCTGTTTCTGGCGGAGGATTTCATCCCCGTGATCGAGCAGCACGTCAAGCCCCTGCTCGTCGGTCGCGAAGCGGACAGCTTCCGCCAGATCGCAAAAGAGGTCGAGTCTATTTCGGTAGACGGCAAGATGC
>JAJDGF010000177.1 GCA_030265545.1 Eubacteriales bacterium OttesenSCG-928-N13 | reverse complement strand
GCACAACCCCTTTGTTGGAATCCGGCAGCGTCATCGTCTCCCGGGCCGTTGCCAGCCAAGTACCTTCAGCGCATGGAGGCTTAACTTCTGTGTTCGGGATGGGAACAGGTGGGTCCCTCCAGCCATAGCCACCGGAAATTGTGAAACTCAGGGGTTATCCTAAGTTTATTTATCTGTCTTGTGCGAGGGTTTCATGGCTTTGTGCCTGCGCAATCACTCGCGCTTGTTGGCTCCTGCATACACTTGGCAACCTCTTGCCCCATATGCCACCATGTCCCTTGCAGATGCGTCACATGACCAAGCATGTGCTGCCCTCGCTCACATGATTTCTCTCATGCTTGCTCTCACGCACCTTCACAACTGCACAGATGGATTTCGACTTTGACAAGTGACCTGAAACGCAGTCCTTTCCCCGCTTCCTTTTCCTTACCCTAGATCAAGCCCTCGACCGATTAGTATCAGCAAGCTAAACCATACGTTACCGCACTTACACCGCTGACCTATCAACCTTGTCGTCTTCAAGGGGTCTTACCTGCTCTCGCAGTGGGAGTCTTCTTCTTCAGGTCGGTTTCACGCTTAGATGCTTTCAGCGTTTATCCGCTCCGCACTTCGCTTCCCAGCTATGCCGTTGGCACGACAACTGTTACACCAGAGGTGCGTCCATCCCGGTCCTCTCGTACTAGGGACAGCTCCCGTCATGACTCCTACGCCCACGATGGATAGGGACCGAACTGTCTCGCGACGTTCTGAACCCAGCTCGCGTGCCGCTTTAATTGGCGAACAGCCAAACCCTTGGGACCTGCTTCAGCCCCAGGATGCGACGAGCCGACATCGAGGTGCCAAACCTCCCCGTCGATGTGGACTCTTGGGGGAGATCAGCCTGTTATCCCCGAGGTAGCTTTTATCCGTTGAGCGACGGCTTTTCCACTCAATACCGCCGGATCACTATGCCCGAGTTTCCTCTCTGCTCGACCTGTCCGTCTCGCAGTCAGGCTCCCTTCTGCCATTGCACTCTACGAATGGTTTCCATCCATTCTGAGGGAACCTTTGGGCGCCTCCGTTACTCTTTGGGAGGCGACCGCCCCAGTCAAACTGCCCACCTATCACTGTCCATTGCCAGGATCACTGCACATTGTTAGAACTTCAGCAACAGAAGAGTGGTATCCCAACGGCCGCTCCACAAAAACTGACGTCCTTGCTTCTCAGCGTCCCACCTATCCTGTACATCCGTTGCCAAAATCCAATGATAAGCTACAGTAAAGCTCTACGGGGTCTTTCCGTCCAGTCGCGGGTAATGGGCATCTTCACCCATACTTCAATTTCACCGGGTCCATTGTTGAGACAGTGCCCAAGTCGTTACGCCATTCGTGCGGGTCGGAACTTACCCGACAAGGAATTTCGCTACCTTAGGACCGTTATAGTTACGGCCGCCGTTTACTGGGGCTTCAATTCACTGCTTCACCTTGCGGCTGACAGCTCCTCTTAACCTTCCAGCACCGGGCAGGCGTCAGCGCTTATACGTCAGCTCTCGCTTTCGCAAACACCTGTGTTTTTGCTAAACAGTCGCTTGGGCCTATTCTCTGCGGCCTCTTTCGAGGCTCCCCTTATCCCGAAGTTACGGGGTCATTTTGCCGAGTTCCTTAACAATGGTTCTCCCGTTCGTCTTAGGATTCTCTCCTCGCCCACCTGCGTCGGTTTGCGGTACGGGCACCTATACAATTGTTAGCACCTTTTCTCGCCAGCGTGGATTCACATGCTTCGCTACTCTAATTTCGCTCCCCATCGCGCACCAGGCTTATATGCTGCGTACTTCACTACAGCACACCCTCAACGCTTAGACCGGCTCTACCATCAACCGGCTCATGCTATCCTTCTGTGTCAGTGCATCACTCATATCGGTGGTACTGGAATATCCACCAGTTGTCCATCGCCTACGACTTCTGTCCTCGGCTTAGGTCCCGACTTACCCTGGGCGGATGAACCTTCCCCAGGAAACCTTGGGCTTTCGACGGGCAGGTTTCTCGCCTGCCTCTCGTTACTCATACCGGCATTCTCTCTCCTACGCCGTCCACAGGTCCTCTCGGTCCTGCTTCAGCCAACGTACGATGCTCCTCTACCGCTCACTGATAT
>JAJDGF010000176.1 GCA_030265545.1 Eubacteriales bacterium OttesenSCG-928-N13 | reverse complement strand
AGCGCACACTTGGTGCGCTCCTCGGCGATGCACATGTCATCGCCTGCGGAATTGATATGGAGGGTTGAGACCCTCCATGCCTCCCTAGTCTCGTCGACTCACTTCGTGATTCTCCTCGAATGGGAACGTTGCACGATTTCTTGTGAAGCAAGGCTTCACGGGCAGAAATCGCGTAAGGTACGCACACTTGGTGCGTGTCCTCGCCCGCGCACCGGTCGCGGGCTGCGGAATTGATATGGAGGGCTCACACCCTCCATGCCTCCCGGGGCTGGGTGATCTGGATTTCGGGAGATTGCGGAGCGGGTGAAGAGATGTGGGGATTGTGGTCCGGTAGGTCGATTGGGGGGATGGTTTGTGGTGTCATGGTTCTGTTTGCATGGGTGCGTTTTGGATCGTCTGAGGCCGAAACGTGCAGAAATGGGCGAATTGTTTCGGGAAATGGTGTATATTTGCAACTTTGTACTTGCCATACCTGCCTGATTTGTGATATAAATATGGCAATAGTGTTAGGTGATGCCGCTGGTGAGGAAACCGGGGGACGGCATTGCACCTGGCGAAAAGGAAGGGGCTGTCTGGATGCGCGAGAAATTCGGGAGTCGGCTTGGCTTTATCCTGATCTCGGCGGGCTGTGCGATCGGTTTGGGCAATGTTTGGAGGTTTCCCTATGTGGCGGCAGAATATGGCGGCGCGGCGTTCATCATATTCTACTTGCTGTTCCTGCTGATCCTGGGGCTGCCCGTGATGACGATGGAATTCGCTGTCGGGCGCGCCAGCCGAAAGAGCATCGCCCAGTCGTTCAGCACGCTGGAGCCGAAGGGCAGCAAATGGCACATTTTCGGGTACTTCGGCATGGCGGGCAACTACCTGCTGATGATGTTTTATACGGTGGTATCCGGCTGGCTATTGATGTATCTATGGCGCTTTTTGAGCGGATCATTCACGCCGGATGCGGTGGGCGCGCTGCTCGCCACGATGCCGGAGGGCACGACCGCCGCCGACGCCATTGGCGGCATGTTTGGCGGCATGGTCGCGTCGCCCGGGCCGCAGATCGTCACGATGGGCATCATGGTGGCGCTGGGCTTTGGCATCTGCTCGATCGGGCTGAAGAACGGCGTAGAACGCATCACGAAGGTGATGATGCTGCTGCTCATCGCGATCATGCTGGTGCTGTCGATCCATTCGATCACGCTGGAGGGCGCGGGCGAAGGACTGAGATATTATCTGGTGCCCGATTTCGGGCGGCTGATGCAGGATGGATTGAACAAGGTGCTGTTTGCTGCAATGGGACAGGCGTTCTTTACGCTGAGCCTGGGCATGGGCTCGATGGCCATCTTCGGCAGCTACATCGGCAAGGACAAGAAGCTGCTCAGCGAGAGCATCACAATTACCGCGCTTGATACATTCGTGGCGCTGATGGCGGGCGTCATCATCATCCCCGCGTGCTTCGCGTTCAATGTGGACAGGGCGTCGGGCCCGTCGCTGCTGTTTGTGGCGCTGCCCAACATCTTCCACAGCATGGATGGCGGGCGCTGGTGGGGCTCGGCGTTCTTCCTGTTCATGGTGTTTGCGGCGCTGTCCACGCTGGTGGCGGTGTTTGAGAATATCATCTCGTTTGGGATGGACGCGCGCGGCTGGTCCCGCAAGAAGTCGGTCGCGATCAATGCGGTGGCGATCTTCGTGCTGTCGCTGCCGGCGCTGTTCGGCAACAACATTTGGAGCGCGTTCCAACCGCTGGGCGAGGGCAAGGCGATCCTCGATCTGGAGGATTTCATCGTCAGCAATAACATCCTGCCGCTCGGATCGATGGTGTATGTGCTGTTCTGCTGCCTGAAGAGCGGCTGGGGCTATGACAATTTCCTGGCGGAGGCCAATACGGGCGAGGGCATCTCCTTCCCGCGCGGGCTTCGGATGTATGTCACGTGGGTGGTGCCGCTGATTATTCTGTATGTGTTCGGACAGGGCTATATTGAGCTGTTCGGCTGGCCGAGCTATTTCACCTACATTTTCCTGGGGCTGATGGCGGTCGGACTTGGGATCGCGATTTGGTTCAGGATGAGCAAAAAACGGAAGGCATGACGATCGATGAAAGGCCCGCAAACGCGGGCCTTCAGATGGATGACAAACCCCACTGGGAGGTATGGAG
>JAJDGF010000175.1 GCA_030265545.1 Eubacteriales bacterium OttesenSCG-928-N13 | reverse complement strand
ATCTTTGCAGATGTGATGATCACCGAGAATAGAAAGTTGCCCTCCCGCGTGCGGGGCTTAAATGCGCTCATCGCATATCCTCCAGGGTCGATGTATACATTTCGTCACTATATTATATCATACCATGTGCATTCCCGGCGTTCATGAATTTGTAAACATTTCTGGGCGCCGCGCGAATACACTGTAGGGCGGGGCATGGGCCTGTTGGCTGGTTTTCGCGCCCTGCCGCCAATGTTATAGACGAAATGAGTGGTTTGATGGTTGCATTTTTCAAAAAGATACATATCAGCCGCCGCGTGGAGATCATCATCGTAACGGTGCTGGTGATCATTGCATTGCTCGTGTTTTATGCGCTTCACAATTTGAATCCGCTGATGCTGTCGATGGCCGAGGCGCGCACCAGCCAGCTGGCCGTGGAGGCGATCAACCAGGCGGTGTTCGAGATCATGAGCAACGGGGTGGGGTATAGCGATCTGATCACCGTGAAAACGGATCAGCAGGGGCAGGTGAAGATGCTGCAGGCCAACACGCTCCTGATGAATGAATTGGCCAGCCAGGCATCCTTGGCCGCGCAGCGCAACCTGGGCGCGCTCGAAAACCAGCGCATTGAGCTGCCGCTCGGTTCGGCACTGGGCGTGGATCTATTCTCTGGTTCGGGGCCCAGGTTCAAGGTCAGTGTGATCCCGGTTGGCTCGGTCACAACGAGGTTTGTGACCGCGTTTGAGAGCGCCGGCATCAACCAGACGCGACACGAGATCTCGCTCGAGGCGAGCATCGTGATGCGCATCGTGGTGCCCACGGGCGCCAACTCCATTGTGGTCAATGCCTATGTGCCGGTGGCTGAATCCATCATCGTTGGCGATGTGCCCGACACGTTCATTCAGGTGCCCAGCGCAGAGGAGGATGTATTGAACCTTGTCCCCTAATGAATTATTGTCAACATGATGAATCCCCCGCACCAATTCATGAGGTGCGGGGGATTTTGGTGAGAATTTGCGTTAGAATTACTTCAGATACTTGCTATACACATAGCCAGTGGTCTGGCCCGCCTTGACCTTGCTCCAGCTGCCGGTGATCGAGATCACACTCACGCTGGCGCCGCTGCTCAGGGTCTTGACCAGTTTGCCATTCGCGCTGGCGCGAAGATTCACACGCGCAGTGGTGGTGGCAGTGTAGCCCTTGCTCACATAGGATTTGGAGATCCAGCCCTTCTTGCCGGACAGCGTCGTGACATAATACCAGTTGCCCTTCTCGCTCCAAATCTTCAGCTTTGTGCCGCTGGTTGCGCTGCCGATCACCTTATAGCCGGTGCCCGCGCCACTGCGCAGGTTGATGCTGCGTCCCGTCACGCGACCTGCGCTCGCGGTGCCGCTGGTCGAAGGGGTGCTGGGCTGCGAGCTGCCGCCGCTCGGCACATCCTTGATGAACGCGTTTTTGATGTAGCCCACCTTGCCGCTTCGAATCACGCGGATCTTGGTCCAGCTGGTGCCGATCTTGATCAGATCAATCTCGTCCCCGTCCGTCGCCCAGCCGGCCACCTTGTAGTTTGTGCCCGGGCCGGAGCGCACGTTGAGCCCGCCCATCGTGTCGGGCAGCACCACGAATGACGAGGCCGTGCCCGCCATCGCAGCGGGCGCCATCATGCCCAGCACCAGCATCACCGACAACACCAGAACCACCAGTTTCTTCCCCATAAAAACCCCTCCTCTGTGATTGGATCCATTCGTTAGACCGCAGGGGGTCTCCCAGGGTTTCCATGGAAGGCATGGTAAGAAATGCCAAAACGAGGCACTCGGCATACCATAAAGCACCACAAAACCCAGCATTTGCTGGGTTTTGCTTGCATATTTGGTTTTTCGCAACTGAACTGGGAATATCTACCACATGCCAGCTGGCGTCCTTTTATCCATTGACCAACTCTTCTGCGATGGCTTCCAGCTTGCGCATGCGCGCGTTCACGCCCGACTTGCCCAGCTCGGGCGTGGCCATCTGCCCCAGCTCGGTCATCGTGGCATCCGGATGCTCCAGCCGCAGCAGCGCGATATCCATCAGCGCGGGCGGCAGCTCAGTAAGCCCCATCTTGCGCTCAATCGTTTGGATCATGCTGATCTGCTTTTCGGATGCGGCGATCACCTTGTCCAGGTTGTTCTGGTCGCAGTTCATCTGCCGATTTACCTCGTTGT
>JAJDGF010000174.1 GCA_030265545.1 Eubacteriales bacterium OttesenSCG-928-N13 | reverse complement strand
AGAAAGGTCGCCAGCTCAAGAAGATGGTCAAGGGCACGACCACCATAGAATATGCCTACGATGTCGCTGGACTACGTATCCAGAAGAAAGTGAATGGTGTAGCGACCGACTACACCCTGCATGGCAAGCTGGTTATCGCGCTGAAACAAGGCGATGACACGCTGCACTTCTTCTATGATGCGCAATCTCGCCCTGCTATGCTGAAATATGGCGAGGTGCATTACAGCTATCAGCACAACCTGCAAGGGGACATTATCGCCATTTTAGATGCAACGGGTGCGAAGGTAGTTGAATATGCCTACGATGCATGGGGCAGACCAACCTGCACGACAGGCAGTATGGCAGAAACCTTGGGCAAACTGAACCCCTTCCGCTACAGGCACTACGTATATGATGAAGAGACAGCTTATTACTACCTCCGTACTCGTTACTACAATCCTGAGTGGAATCGGTTCATCAACGAAGACATACTGATCGGCGCGGGAGGTCTGCTTAGCCACAATGTGTTTGCATATTGTGCGAATAATGCGATAGCCCATAGCGACTCAAATGGATGCGCGTTCCATCATTCGTTTTCAAGATTCTGGCCAAGTTTAAAGTTTTTTAAAACAAAAGAAATTCTGGAAGTGGTGAAGCCTTACATGAGCGGAAAACAGCTTCATGTCGGGGAAAAGGCGTATAACTTGGCCGTTCCCCCAAAACTCAGTAGTGGCCCTATGTTCACCAATAAACCCAAAACAATAGCAACAGGGAAAGGCAGCAGTAGTTATTCTGATAACAGAGCTCTTTTGACGAATTTTGGTGAATACGATATGGAGTCAGTCGGTATGCTTTCCCTATTTGCAAATAGCATAGTAAGCGTGAATGTGACGGTTTCAATCCAACAAACAGGAGAGGACGAGCCTCTGGCATTTGTTAACCTGGAATTCTCGAAGAGCTATACAGATATGGTGCTAGGGGTTGATCCTGTTCAAAAGAGAATTTCTACCGGCCCGATAAGAGTCATTGGCAATGATTCGGGCAATTTCACGGTATATCTGGGTGAGAATAGGGAAGTGGATATTGCGGATAAGGATGGAGCGATTCAACGAGCGATAGAATCAGTTGTTTGGGAATAAGATGGAGGTGAAATTGTGAGCCAACGCGCAAAAAATGTCTGCATTGGGCTGTATCTCTTGATCTGCGGCGGGTGGAATCTATGTGTGTGCGGATATGAATTATTCTACTGTATTAGCGTGGCCAACACACCGGGTATTATGGATGTTGTCCGATCGTGGTTGCACATTGTTATAGGTGGTTTTGCGCGCGATATATTGTGGATCGTCAGTGGGGTTATGTGCATCAGCGCGGTTTTCGTACGGAAGGGCGGAAAGTATATTGTGATTGCCGGAATCATCGGCTTTGCGGCGTCATTGATTCCTGCCATCATAGCTGTTGTATTCTATGGCGCATGGCGACAGATGATACGCCTGATTGTACCAATCGGAATCATTGTATGTGGCTGGTACTGGGGGCATCATCAGAATGGGTCGCTGTATTGGTTTCCGTTTTTTAGGAATGAGATGATCAGCGATGAAATGAGTGATACGCCAAATGAATAGAATTGTTCGGCGGCGGTTGCTTATAGTTTATGTGCCGATATATACGCAGACGCAGGTGAAGGTGGGGGACGAGGCACTGTCCACGAACGTGTATGATACTTCTTTGAAGTGAGTTGGGCGGTGTTGGTTAGGCGGCAAACATCCATTGTGAGTTTGACCGCCTGTCTTTCATATGCTATGATAATGATACGAAACTCAGGTGTGAGTATCATTATGACAAGATGAATCGTCTGTCCACCTTCCGTCAAACGGCAGGTGGGGAGAAGTATGAGACCTAGTTTGGGTATGACAAGGACAATCGTCCTGCCGCGGAGCTTGACTCCAAGAAGAAGATCACCAAGCATGCCGTTCAGTTCGGCGCGTTGGCCGATAATCGCTATGTGGACTATGAGTATGATACAGCCACGGATAAGCTGGGTCGTATCACTCAGCGCAAGGATGGCAATGGCACCGCACCCGAGCGTGTTACGAGTTATACTTATGTGGCCGGAGATCCCAGTGTTGCTGGTTCCACCACATCCCTGATCGAAAGCATTACGCAACCTGGCCTGAATCTCAGCTACACCTACGACGATGTTGGGAACATCTTAACGGAGGTCAAGAACGACAAGACAACCAGCT
>JAJDGF010000173.1 GCA_030265545.1 Eubacteriales bacterium OttesenSCG-928-N13 | reverse complement strand
CTTCATGCCAGCGAACAGGCTTGAAACAGCGCAAGCGATCGACGGCGTACCGTATGACATTTTCGTTAAGCAAGGGATCGTCAAGCTATCCGGCGAAAACCACGTCGATTATCGGGACGTTTTCGAATGGTTTTCTATGCTTCGGGATCAATACGGCATTTATATTTTGCAAATCGGCTATGACCGATACAGCGCGCAATATCTGATCGACGATCTAAAAATGGCGGGCTTCCAGACCGACGACGTTTGGCAAGGTGAAAATCTCGCGCCCGTAATCCGTGAGTTCGAAGGAATTATCAAGGACGGCAACTTCAAGATCGCCGACAATAACTTGTTAAAGGCGCATTTCTTGAACGTCGCCTTGAAACATAATCTTGAAACGCGGAAATTCCGTCCGGTCAAGATCGAGCAACGCGCAAGGATCGACGGCTTCGTATCCGTGATCGACGCGCTGACAGTACGACAAAAGCATTATAACGAGATCGGCGAAATGCTACAAAATGCGGGGTGATAAATATGGGAATTTTCGAAACAATATTCCGGAAGCCGCGGGGAAATCTCGAAGCCGAAGGATACTTCAAAATGCTAAACGGGTATGCGCCCGTATTTAGCAACGCGCCGGAAAGCATATACGAAATGGAACTTACGCGGGCGGCAATTCACACGTTCGCGAATTTCTGTTCAAAGCTGAAACCGGAGATCAGCGGGACGGCGTACAAGAGCCTTGAAAAGACTTTGCAGTTCAAGCCTAACCCGTTCATGGATACGACGAAGTTTATTTACAGGATCGCGACGATCCTTTCGGTAAATAATACGGCGTTTATTGTACCGATCGAAGATGAATTCGGCGGAATTGTCGGGTATTATCCCCTTCTTCCGCAACGGTGCGAGGTGGTGGAATATCGCGGAGAACCGTTCCTTCGGTACACATTCGCGAGCGGGCAAAAAGCCGCAATCGAGTTTTCGCGCGTCGGCGTAATGACGCAATTTCAGTACAAGGACGACTTCTTCGGCGAGAGCAACGCCGCGCTTCGCCCGACAATGCAGTTAATACACACGCACAACGAAGGCATTGTTCAAGGTGTTAAGAATAGCGCTTCGATCCGATTTCTTGCGAAAGTGGCAAATATGCTAAAGCCGGAGGATATCACGAAGGAGCGGAAGCGCTTTACGGCGGATAACCTTTCTTCGGAAAATCAGTCCGGAATGGTCATTTACGACGCGAAGTTCGCGGACGTGAAGCCGATCGAAAGCAAGCCGTTTACCGTGAATGCGGCGCAAATGTCGCAGATAAACGAAAATGTATTTAACTATTTCGGCACAAGCGCGAAGATCATTCAAAACAATTACACCGAGGACGAATGGAACGCTTATTACGAAGGCAAGATCGAGCCGTTCGCCCTCCAGCTTTCGCTTGTTATGTCGAATATGACATATACGCCGCGGGAATTATCCTTCGGCAATTCGATTACATTCACGGCGAACAGGCTTCAATACGCGAGCAACGCCACGAAGTTGCAGATCAGCACACAATTATTTGACCGCGGCTTGTTGACGCGAAACGGCGTTATGGATATCTGGAATATGCCTAACGTCGAGGACGGCGACAAGTTCTATATACGCAAAGAATACGCGGAGGTTAGCGAATTAGGAAAGGAGGTTGTACCGAATGCCGATGGTGAAGGGACGGGAGTATCGCCAAATGCTCCAGCCGTTGACGATCCCGCAGGGGACGACGGAAAAGAGGATTGAAAGCGATCATTACGTCGAGGGCTTCGCGACTACGTTTGACAAGCCCTATTTGCTGTATGAGTACGATGGAAACAAATATTACGAGCGGATCGACCGTAACGCGCTTGCGGGCGCGGATATGTCCGACGTTATCATGCAGTACAACCACGAAGGAAAGGTGCTTGCCCGCCTTTCGAATAAAACGCTGGGCGTAGAAGTCACCGATACGGGGCTTTTCACGTTCGCGGATTTAAGCAAGTCGAGCGCGGCGAAAGAGCTTTACGAAGAGATTTCGAACGAGCTTATAACAAAAATGTCGTGGGCTTTCCGCGTTTCCGCAGACGCTTACGACAGGGACACAAGAACGCGAACGATCTTGAAAATTGCGAAGGTTTACGACGTTTCCGCGGTATCATATCCCGCGAACGCCGATACCGAAATATCCGCGCGATCTTTCTTTGACGGAGTGATCGAAGGAGAACAGCGGGAGGC
>JAJDGF010000172.1 GCA_030265545.1 Eubacteriales bacterium OttesenSCG-928-N13 | reverse complement strand
GGTTGCGCCGTTCTCCTCGGACATCCTTGGAAGCAGCCCTGCGGGCAACTTCCTGCGGATCATTGCCTCGTCGACTTACTTCGTAATTCTCCTCGGATCTGCACGATTTCTTGTTCCACTTCGTGTCACGGGCAGAAATCGCATAAGGTAAGAAACCTTCGCGTTGTTATTCCTGCACGTCGGCTTCTTGCCGGACAAAAAACGCTCGCCAGAATTCTCATCTTTCATCCGATCAGAACACTGGGCGTTGTATAGGCTGCGCGATGAGGTGTTGATATGGTGCCAAGAATGTACAACAAAACCAGCACAATTGAGCGAAATGGGGCATTGACATTCTTGTGCCGTTCTGGGTACAATAAGAATACGAGTGATCTTTGTTCTGTACAAGAAAGGGCGTATTGCATCATGAACAAATTTGGCATTGAGGTAAGCATCAAGAATCCCGCGTCATTGGATCCGAAGTTCCTCCCGCTATCGCTGTTCAACAAGGCGTTTCTTACGACGGCCAAGCAGCCGTTGGCGCTGGCGCTGGAGCGTCCGGATGGGCAGATATCCACCTATGAGACCTTTGTGCATGGCACGCCCGAACGCGCCGAGGCCGATCGCTATTATGTGGACAGGCTGGTGAAGGCGCTGCTGTGGCAGTGCGGCGGGTTCCGCGTGCACGTGTGCGGGAATGAGGATATGTATCGCTCGGTGGCGGGCGCATATTGCGTGGGAGGCTCGCGCGCGTTCGATTTTGACTTCATGTCGGGTGTGTATGAGCGCCCGTTTGAGGTGGTTCATGCATCCTATGAGGATCGTCCCCAGGCCAAACAGAGCGCGCAGCCGATCGGTCGCCATCTGAAGGGCTGCCGCATCGGGTTTGATGCGGGCGGCAGCGATCGCAAGGTGTCCGCAGTCGTGGATGGGGAAGTGACCTTCAGTGAAGAGGTGGTCTGGCACCCGGTGTCAAACGCCGATCCGGACTATCATTACGAGGGGATCGTCTCCGCGTTCAAGCAGGCCGCATCTCACATGCCGCGTGTGGATGCGATTGGCATCAGTTCGGCGGGCATCTATGTGAACAACCGCACGATGGTGGCATCGCTGTTCCGCGCGGTGCCCAAGGATCTGTTTGAGCAGAAGATCAAGGACATCTATCTGCGCGCCGCGAAGGAGATCGGGGATGTGCCGGTGGCGGTCGCAAATGACGGCGATGTGTCCGCGTTGGCGGGTGCGATGGGCATGAATGTGAACAACCTGCTGGGGCTGGCGATGGGCACCAGCGAAGCGGGTGGGTTCGTGGATGCCGAGGGCAACATCACCGGCTGGCTCAATGAGCTGGCGTTCATCCCGGTGGACGCGAATGAGAATGCGAATGAGGACGAATGGTCGGGCGACATCGGCTGCGGGCGCGTGATGTTCAGCCAGGATGGCGTGATCCATCTGGCGCCGGCGGCTGGCGTGGATCTGAGCGCTGCCGAGACGCACGCCGAGAAGCTCAAGATCGCGCAGGCATTGATGGCGCAGGACGACCCGCGCGCGGCCGAGATATACCGCAATTTGGGCGTGTATCTGGGTCATGCGGTGCCGTTCTATGAGGATTTGTATCACATGGATCACATCCTGCTGCTGGGGCGCGTGATGAGCGGCAAGGGCGGCGATCTGATCGTGAGTGAGGCCAGGCGGGTGCTCATGGACGAGTATCCCGATTGCCATGTGAATCTGGCGCTGCCGGATGAGAACACGCGGCGCGTGGGGCAGTCGGTGGCGGCGGCCAGTTTGCCGCAGATTGATTCGTGATCATTTCAAAGGCACCGTTTGGTGCCTTTGTTTTGCACGTATAAAGCGGGGGAGTGGACGGATGAACATCAAACCATACGAGCGCAGCGCACATTATTACGAAACCGACCAGATGGGGATCATCCATCATTCGAACTATATTCGCTGGTTCGAGGAGGCTCGAATCGACCTGATGGATCAGTGCGGCGTGTCCTATGCGATGCTGGAGCAGCGCGGGATTCTGATACCGGTGCTGAGCGTGAATGTGAACTATATCAAGCCCGCGCGCTTCGCCGACCCGATCCGAATCGAGATGAAGCTGAGCAATTTCGAGGGTACGCACGGCATCCGTTTTACGGTCAGCTATCAGGTGACGCATAGGGAGAGCGGGCAGCTGCTGGTGACGGGGGAGAGCTGCCACTGCTTTACCGACAAGGGGCTGCGCGTGGTGCGGCTCAAGCGCGATCATCCGGATTTTTATCAGGCATTTTTGGAGC
>JAJDGF010000170.1 GCA_030265545.1 Eubacteriales bacterium OttesenSCG-928-N13 | reverse complement strand
CTTTGCGGCGGCGCTGGAGAAACCGTCCGAGCATCCGCTCGCACAGGCGGTGGTGCGTCATGCGGGGGACGTGCAGCTGGACAAGGTGGAACAGTTCATGGCCGTGCCTGGGCAGGGCGTGCAGGCCAATATCGATGGAAGGCGTGCACTTGCGGGCAATCGCCGCATGATGGGCGAGCAGGGGGTCGATATCTCCTTGTTTGAGCAGCGTGCGATGGAGCTGGAGCGGCAGGGCAAGAGCTGCCTGTTCTTCGCGCAGGATGGCAAGGTTGCGGGGGTGCTGGCGCTGGCCGATCAGATCAAGCCAAGCAGCAGCCGCGCCGTGAAGGAACTGATCCAGATGGGCGTCACGCCCGTGATGCTCACTGGCGACAACGAGCAGGCCGCGCGCGCCGTGGCGCAGCAGGTGGGGATCGAGCAGGTGCGTGCGCAGGTGCTGCCCCAGGACAAGGAGGCCGAGGTGCGCGCCCTGCAGGAACGGGGAATGCACGTGGCCATGGTGGGCGACGGCATCAACGACGCGCCCGCATTGACCCGCGCGGATGTGGGCTTGGCGATCGGCGCCGGCACCGATATCGCGATCGAATCGGCCGATGTGGTGCTGATGAAGGGCGACTTGATGGACGCGGTGGACGCGGTGCGCATCAGCCGCGCCGTGATTCGAAACATCCGGCAGAACCTGTTCTGGGCGTTCTTTTATAACGTGATCGGCATCCCGCTGGCTGCGGGCGTATTCTATACGGCGCTCGGCTGGCTGCTCAACCCGATGATCGGCGCGGCCGCGATGAGCCTCAGCTCGGTGTGCGTGGTATCCAACGCGCTTCGGCTCAGGCGGTTCAAGGGGCATGCGGCATGATGAGGGATATCATCTCTGCGTTATCCAGTGTGCGCGTGCCCGCGGTGCTGAGTGAATATCAGCTGCATGATCTGGTGGCGAAGGCGCTTGCGGACGCCGGGATCGATGCGCAGCATGAGGTGAAACTGGCGCCCCGATGCAGAATTGATTTTCTGGCGGGGCGCATTGGCATTGAGATCAAGCAGGGTGAGCATCAGCGCGGGCGGCTCTTGCAGCAGGCCGAGCGATATCTGGCGCATGATGCGCTGGATGCACTGGTGCTGGTGACCACGCGCGGCGTGAATCTGCCGGGCGAAATACAGGGGAAGCGGCTGGTCGTGTGCGGCATGAATCGGCTGTGGGGGGTGGCACTTCCGTGAATTATCCGGCCTATCTGAGGGATGGCGGCGAGCCGCAGCACATGTACGGCACGCTGTCCTATAACCGGCGCGCCAAGTGCTGGACGATCAAGGGCGAGCCCTGCGTGACGGAGCTTGCCAAGCGGCTGTTTCCGGGTTGCGAGGGTCGCGGTCGCGGCGTGGCGCGGTTCACGGCGCATCGGCGGATCATCGGGGAGCTGAACTGGCTGATGCTGCGCTATCCGCTGGAGGTGAAGCCAGCCGATCGGGATCGCTGGGAGAAGGCGCTGGAGGACGCGCGCGAATACGCCGTGCAGCGCGAACAGCGGCTGGTTGCGCCCGAATACGCCAGTCCGCCCGAACAGAGCTTTGAGGGGAATTTGATGCAGTTTCAGCAGCAGGGCTTGGCGCATCTGCTGACCAACAATCGGGCGCTGCTCGCGGACGAGATGGGGCTGGGAAAGACCGTGCAGGCGCTGGCGTATCTGGCCACGACGGCCTCGTTTCCCTGTTTGCTCGTCGTGCCGCCCCACCTGATGCGCAACTGGGCGCGGGAGGCGGAGCGGTTCTTAAAACTGGATGGCGGCGTGCGCATCCATGCGCTGAAGGGGCTCAAGCCCTATCAGTTGCCCGAGGCGGACATTTATATCGTGCATTATCTGCTGCTGCGCGGCTGGAAGCAGGCGCTACCCGAGATGGGCTTCAAGACGGTGATTTTTGATGAGATTCAGGAGCTGCGCCATGCGGGCACCGAGAAATACTCCTCCGCCAGCCTGATCGCGAGTGCGGCTGATAACGTGATCGGCCTGAGCGGCACGCCCATCTATAACCAGGGCGGCGAAATCTGGAACGTGGTGAACATACTGGACTTCCATTTCCTGGGCGATTGGGAGAGCTTCTCGCGCGAGTGGTGCTATGGTTTTGGCAACCGCATCGTGCAGAAGCCCGAGCTGCTGGGCGAGCACCTGCGGCGCGAGGGATTGATGCTCAGAAGGCTCAAGAAGGACGTGCTGACCGAGCTGCCGCCCAAGCGCAGATTGGTGCAGGAGATCGATTGGGACGACAAGGTCTATCGAACGCTAATGCAGCCCGCGATGGACAAGCTGGTTCAGCTGCGGCATGAGGAC
>JAJDGF010000171.1 GCA_030265545.1 Eubacteriales bacterium OttesenSCG-928-N13 | reverse complement strand
CAGGATGCGGACGATCTATAATCGCAGCAATACCCCCTAATGTAGTTTTATTATCCTACATCAGGGGGTGTTTTGTCCATTGTCCGTTTTTATTGGTTCTATTCACAGATGCTTCGGGGGGGGCTTGTCATTCATGGTTGCGCAGGATTCTCCACCACCGCCGCAAACAGCGTGTGCTGCCCATCCACCGTCTGCACCAGCATGATATAGGGGCGATTCACGATCATCTCCACCGGATCGGTCTCGAGAAACGCGGATTTTGCATCCAGCTCGAACCCCGTCACCGCCGCTGCCTTCGTACCCTCTTCATCCACGTCCAGGCGAACCTTCTGCACGATGCCCGATATGTATAGCTGTGCATCCCCCGTCATGCCGGAAAAGTCCGCATCCATGCCAAACGGCAGGCTTGCGCCTCTAGCCATAAGCAGCGGTGCCAAATCCATGCTCGATTCCAGCTTCGCCTTCGGCAACGAAAGAGAGAGCTGATCCGGCTCCGCAAATTCACCCAGCCAGTCAAGCCCTTGCTCGCTCATCAGATTGAGCGCCTTTTGCATCTCGCCCGCGGCGGGCAAGATCACCAGCATCTCCAGCTCCTCCCCTTCATAGGGCAGCTTCACCGCCTGCGCACCCTGCGCCTGCGCGTAGAATTGCGGATAGGTCTTGTGCATCATCTGCACTGTGGCATCCCCACCGGGCGCATGGAACGTATCCTCATGCGTTTCATTCGAATCGAACACCATATCCCATTCGGCATCCAGCAGCAATGCATTGAGCAGCATCAGCCGCAGATTGTCGCTCGGCGGCTCGGTGAGCAATTCATCAATCATGCCATCCGTCTTTTCGCTCGCCCAGGCATTCACCTGGCTGACCACATCGTCCGCCATCGGGAACACCTCCGCTTGATAGTCCTGCTCAAGCAGCGCCAGATAGCTGTCCAGCAGCTGCACACTTCTGTGCACCAGCGCCGCATTCGCGCTTTTCAGCTGCTCATATTGCGCGAGGTCGTCCGACCTTGGTTCCGTCAGCCCGATCACGTCCAGCAGTTGCTGACGGGTCTCCCCCGCCGCGCCCTGCGCCGCCATGCTTGCGGCCAGCTCCAGGCTGGTGGGCGAATAGACCAGCTGTCCATACTCCTGATAGAGCGCGTTCAATATTGCATAGGGTGCATGTTCCGCCAACGCACACGCGGGCATCGCGAGCAGCAGCGCGATCGTCAGGCTGATGATTCGTTTCATACTATATCCCTCCAAATTGTCGCTCATTCTTGTGATTAGACGAATGGGTTGAGAGAATGTTCCAGCTGGCAAATGAGCATCTAAAAAAGCAAGCCTCCATTGCTTATACGGAGGCTTGCTCATATGCTATTTCAGGAACCGAAACTTGCGCCGCACCGAAATGGCCTTCACCGGGCACATCTCCTGACAGCAGAAGCAGCTGATGCACTTGCTCAGATGGATGTCCGCCTTGCGGTCGTTCATCTCAATGATGTGCTGCGGACAGCTCTCGGCGCATTTGCCGCAGCCGATGCACTTGATCTGATCCACGAGCGGCACCTGCTTGATGAGCGAATCCATCAGCTGGGCCGCAGGTTTTTGAAGCGGTTTTGGCAAGTGGCTGGTGAAATCCACCCGCGAGATATGATCGGGAAGCACAAACGGCGGATCGCTGGGCAGGGCATCATCCCCGATGCGCTCGATTTGCTCGGGCACGATCAGCCCGCGCGCCAGCTGCACCTGGATCATCAGCACACTCCTTGGGTCAACCCCCATCAGCTGCGCCGCCACATAGTCCTGCGCGAAGATGTCCCTCGACGCGAGGATGAGCCCGCGATGCCTCACGGTGCCACTGCCCGGGCCGTTGCCCTCCATGCCCTCGACCGCATCGATCAAGGTGAGGTTGGGCTTGACCGTCTCGGTCAGGCTGGTTAGCATCTGCGCGAAACCATCATAGCTCGGGTTGGAATAATGCAGCCGCGGCTTGAGCAGCCCGGGGATGCAGCCGAACAGGTTCTTCACGCCCAGCGACAACGTGGTCATGCCGTGCGTCTTCATCTTGGGCAGGTTGATGATATAGTCCGCATCCAGCACGGGCGTGATGATCGCAAAATCCTGCTGCGAGCAGCCGGGCGCCGCGGGAACCTGCCTGGACGTGAAGTCCTGATTCAACGTCAGCACATCGCCCAGCTGAACCAGATCGCACGCGCGATACACGCCCGAAAGCATCTGCGCCGAATAGGGCCCGCCCGGGCTGTCCGCGAGCGT
>JAJDGF010000169.1 GCA_030265545.1 Eubacteriales bacterium OttesenSCG-928-N13 | reverse complement strand
GCTTATATGGATGCTTGGCTTTCCTGCAAATCCAGCGTCTCGCAGGGGCAGGACGCACCGCTTGCGAGGTTCAAATGCGGGAACTCCATCTGCGGTTCGGGCGCATAGGACACCCAGTAATCGGGTACCTGATACACAAACCCACACACCGGGCAGCGATAAAAATAGGTCTCCACGATGGCTACCTCCCATCCTGTGGTTGTGACAACTCAGCGGGTGCTGCCCCGCTCGATGATGTCCCCGCTGAAGATGACGGTTCTGGGCAGTTCTTGTCCATCCAGCACGCCCATCAGCGCGCTGACGGTTTGCGTGCACATGCTTTCCAGCTTGTTGTCCACCGATGTCAGCTCCGGCTCGCAGCAGCTGGCCATGCCCGAATTATTGTATCCCACGATCATCAGATCATCTGGCACGCGTAGGTTGTGCCGCATTGCGCATTTCAACATCGCCACGCCCAGCGCATCGTCCGATACCAATACGCCGTCCACGTCCGGATGCCCCTGCATGAACTGATCCAGCGCATCCGCGGAGGATGGGATCGAGATCAGCTGTGCGTGATCAGGCGATGCCGCAATCCCACTTGCCAGAAGTGCCCGCTCAAACCCGGCCTTCTTTCGCTCACTGCCGTAGGATGGAATGTGATATAGATAGGCAGGGCGCTTGCTGCCCCGCGAAATCAGCAGTTGCGTGGCATCGAAGCTGGCCTTCTCATCATCCAGCAGCGTGCAATAGATGTTCTCCCCATCCAGCCGCCCATTCAGCAGCATCACGGGCAGCTGCTGCGCTGCCCGAATGATGTATTGGTTCTCCTTCTCGCGCTGCGAGATGAAATTGGAGCCCACGAAGATCAACGCATCCACGCGCCGACTCATCAGCAGCGCCATATCCCGCTCGCGGTTCTGTCGATCATAGCCAGTGCAGCACAGAAGGCAGTCGTAGCCATGCGCGCGCAGCTGGCGCTCCAGATGCGATATGGCCTGCGCCAAAAACGGATCGGCCACATCCGCGCACAATAGCCCGATCGTGTGCATGGTGTTTAAGCCCAACCCGCGCGCGAAGGCGTTGGGCTGATACTCATGCTCCTGCATCACCTGCAGCACCTTTTCGCGCGTTTTCTCGCTCACGCGGCTGCTGTTGTTCAGCACGCGCGAGACCGTCGCGATCGATACCCCGGCCTTCTTGGATATGTCGTAGATATTCATGCTTCATCCCCAATTGTGTAAGTGCTTTCCATGTCTCTGCCGAGATTATACCTCATCATGCGGGATGTTGCAATATGCGCAGACGAATGGCGCCGGGATGCGGCCATCACATGATCGTACCGCCGCCCAGACAAGCCTCGCCCTGATACAGCACGGCCGCCTGACCGGGCGTGATCGCGCGCTGAGGCTGGTCAAATGCGATATGTATCTGATCACCATCGAGCGTGACGCGCACATCCTGCAACGGTTGGCGATGGCGGAACCGGGCCTGGCAGATGATCTGCTGCCCATCCGGCGCGGGCGCGTGCCCGGCCACCCAGTGGGGCGCATCCGCGATTGCGGATGTGGTATACAGCCGAGGTGAATCCTCGCCCTGCTCCACGATCAGCTGGTTGCGCGAGAGATCCTTCTCCACCACGAACCAGCGCCGCCCGTCCCCTGACCCACCGATCCCAAGGCCACGCCGCTGACCGAGCGTATAATACATCAAGCCATCGTGCTTACCCATTATCTCGCCCGATGTGGACAGCATTTCGCCCGGCTGCGCGGGCAGGTACCCGGCCAGAAACGCCCTGAAGTCCCGCTCCCCGATGAAGCACACGCCGGTGGAATCCTTTTTTGCGCTGGTGGGTAGGCCGGCGCTCTCGGCCAGCGCGCGGATCTCGGCCTTGTGCATGTTCCCCACCGGGAAGATGGCATGCTCCAGCGCGCGTTGCCCGATCATATACAGAAAATAGGTCTGATCCTTGTTCTCATCGGCGCTGCGCAGCAGACGATACTCGCCATCTAGCTGATCGATGCCCGCGAAATGGCCTGTCGCGATCTTGTCCGCGCCCAATCCCAGCGCAAAATCCAAGAATGCCGAGAATTTGATCTCCCGATTGCACAGCACGTCCGGGTTGGGCGTGCGACCGAGTCGATACTCCGCAAGAAAGTGCTCAAACACGCGCTCGCGATACTCCTGCGCGAAGTTGACCGAATAATACGGGATGCCGATGATCTCGCACACACGCTGCACATCTTGCCAATCCTGTTCGGCCGTGCAGGCGCCGTTCTCGTCCTGTTCCTCCCAATTGTTCATGAAAACGCCGGTCACCTGGTGCCCCTGCTGCTTGAGCAGAAGCGCCGCCACCGACGAATCCACGCCGCCCGACATGCCTACCACAATGTGCAAATGAATCACACCCCTCCA
>JAJDGF010000016.1 GCA_030265545.1 Eubacteriales bacterium OttesenSCG-928-N13 | reverse complement strand
ATATTACATACCTTCTATTTCTTGTGCAGTTGGGGCTGACCATTCTCCATGGTGATGGTGGCGTTTTTGCGCTCGACAGGCTGCCCATCCAGCAGCGTCTGCATCATCTGCTGGTTCAGCGTCGGGCCGCCCGCCCGCTCCAGCGTGTTGATCCATACGGTGTATTTGCAGCCCTCCTTCCAGCGAGAGCAGCCGAACGCTTTCTGGTTCATGGTCACCTCGCCCTGATGGCAGATGGGGCAGGGCTTGCCCAGATGCACCGCCTTGGGCGGATACTTCTTGGAGCCCTTTTTCTGTTCCCGCTCAAACTGCACATCGGTGGGGGCCGTCTTGCCCGACTCCACCAAAAACGCAGCATAGCGCCGAATGCTGTCCATGAAGCGGCTGGACAGCTGCTCCAACTCGTCTGCGGTGTGCGGCTTGGCCATGGTGCTGAGCGCCTTCTCCCATTTTCCTGTCAGCTCGGGAGAGGCAATCTCGGCGGGCGCGACCTGGATCAGGCGCTGCCCCTTTTCGGTGGACAAAATCGCCTTGCCGCTGCGCTTGATATAGCCTACCTTGACCAGCCGTTCGATGATCGCCGCGCGGGTGGCGGGCGTGCCCAGCCCGCTGTCCTTCATGCTTTCGGCCAGCTCCTCGTCCTCGATCAAGCGACCGGCGCGCTCCATCATCATGAGCAGCGAGGCATCCGTGTGGGGCGCGGGCGGCTTGGTCTTTTGCTTTTTGAGCGAGATGGATTCCACGGTGCGATTGTCGCCCACGCTGAGCTTGGGCACCTTGGGCTCTTCCGATTTGGCGGGCGAATCACTCGTATACAGTGCGCGCCAACCCATCACCACGGGCGTGGCACCCTCGGTCTTGAACACATGCTGCTCGGCCTGGGTCTTGACCTGCACGGATTCATATTCGTAATCGGGATAGTGCACCGCGATCAGCCGCCGCGCGATCATATCAAACAGCCGCCGCTCGGGATCAGACAGCTTGCTCAGATCGTATTTGTGCCCGGTCGGGATGATGGCATGGTGATCGGACACCTTCTTGTCGTTGATGACGCGACCAAACGGCGTGGGCGCATCGTAGATCGGTTCGGCCAGCTGCGCATAGGGCGCAGGCAGCGCACGCAGCGTCTTTTTCACCTGCCCGATCATGTCTTTGGGCAGATAGCGGCTGTCCGTTCGGGGATAGGTGATCAGCTTGTGCTTTTCATAGAGCGATTGCGCCAGGCTGAGCGTCTTGGCGGCAGGCAAGCCCATCATATGGTTGGCCTCCCGCTGCAGCGCCGTCAGATCAAACAGCGGGGGCGGGGCGGTCTTTTTCTGCTCGCGCACGCTCTCAATCACCTTGGCGGGCTTTTTCGGCAACTGCTTTTTGATTTGCAGCGCCAGTTCATGGTCGTAGCAACGCAGCTCGTTCTTCTCTGGGTTCAACCAAAGCCCCTGATAATCGCCGAAATCGGCGCGTACCTCGGTGTAGTCGACCGGCACAAACGCGGCGATCTCCCGATCCCTGGTGACGATCAAGTTCAGCGTGGGGGTCTGCACGCGCCCCAGCGACAATAGCGCGTTATAGCGCAGCGTGAATGCGCGCGATGCATTCATGCCCACCAGCCAATCGGCCTCGGCACGGCAGCGCGCGCTCATATACAGCGGGTCATACAGCGAATCGGGGCGCATCGATTGCAGCCCGGTTCGGATGGCCTGATCGGTCATGGAGGAGATCCAGAGCCGATCCACCGGTTTCTTGCATTTGGCCTGGTGATAGATGTAGCGGAAGATCAGCTCCCCCTCGCGGCCGCTGTCGGTTGCGCAGATGATGCGCTCCACCTCGGCGCTCAACATCAGCTTTTTCAGCGCGGAGAACTGTGAACGGGTCTTGGGGATCACCTTGGTTTTCATCGTATCGGGCAGGATCGGCAGCTGATCCATGCGCCATTTTTTGTATTCTGGGTTCAGCTCGTCCGGCTCGCACAGCGTGACCAGATGCCCCAGCGCCCAGCTGACGATATAATCCTTGCCCCCGATTGCGCCATCCAGCCTTTCGCGGCAACCCAAAACGCGCGCAATATCGCGCGCGACGGATGGCTTCTCTGCAATGACGAGTGTCTTTTGTGGCATATGCTCCCTCGATATTATCCGCGGATGGCGATCTGCATCTTGCGGCCAAACACGTAGTATTGTAGCCAGATTTCGCGGCTGGTTTCGTCGGTTTGCGATTCGGTCAGCAGCGTGGCAGTGATGGTCTCGCTGCCGCCCAGCGGACGCAGATCCGTGGGGGATCCGGGGAACAGCGCCACATCTCCCACCACCGATGCCACCCGCAGCTGCAACCATTCCGCGGACAGGATGCCGATGTTGCTGGCTTGCACCTTGATGGTGATCAACTTGTAATTGTTCAAATCGGACGATGTGGGGTGTTTATATAGATCGGACGCCATATCATCCCGCTGCGCGGTTGCAATCAGCTCGGTGGCGAGCACCGGGTCCTGCGTGGCAGGGATGGCCGAGAACTCCACCAAACTGGCGCGCACATACACGCCAAACATCACAACCAGCAAAAATACCAGCAGCACCATTGCGATGCCGGTCAATATCTTGGCCGTCTTATACATAGAAAGCAAACCTCCGGTTCATTCCAATAAAAAACTACATTCCTTATCATACCATGCTCCGCGCGCGCTGTCCATATGCATGGAACGTTGATTTTGTGGGCATGCATGGATTTGCTTTTCATTGCTCAATATAGTATAATTAGATGATATCAACACTTGGCGAGGAGGCGCAATCGTGCCAGAAAAACTGATCCTGGTGGATGGCCACAGCCTGATGTATCGTGCGTTTCATGCGCTGCCGCTGCTGGACAACGGCGAGGGCGTTTTTACCAATGCGATCTATGGGTTTTTCAACATGCTGTTTTCTGCCATCGGTTCAGAGCAGCCCGATTACCTGGGCGTGGCGTTTGATCTGAGTGAGCCCACGTTTCGCCATCTGCAATACGATCAATATAAGGCGGGTCGCGCGCCCACGCCCGATGAGCTCAGGCCGCAGTTCGCGCTGATCAAGCAGATGCTCACGGCGATGCATGTGCCGCTGCTGAGCATATCTGGATTTGAGGCGGACGACGTGCTGGGCACGCTATCAAAACAGGCCGAGCAAAAGGGCATTCAGGCGCTGTTGATCACGGGCGACCGCGACGCATTCCAGCTGGCGGGCGAATATACCACGATATTATATACCAAGCGGGGCATCACCGAGATTGAGCGCGTGACGCCCGCATTTGTGATGGATCAATACGGCGTGACGCCGCATCAGCTGATCGATATGAAGGGGCTGATGGGCGACAAATCGGACAACATCCCGGGCGTGCCGGGCGTGGGCGAGAAGACCGCGTCCAAGCTGATCGCCCAATATGGCACGCTGGAGCGCGCGCTGGACACGGCCGAGACCGATCAAAAGGGCGCATTGCGTGAGCGCTTGATACACAACAAGGAGCAGGCCGTGCTGTCCAAGTGGCTGGCCACGATCGATCGGGATGCTCCGATTGAGCTGGACATTCCTGCGCTGCGGCTGGGCGGGCTGGAGGGTGCGCGCCCGCTGTTTGAACAGTATAAATTGAAGACGCTGCTGACCAGATTGGATCAGCTGTCCGGCATGATCGATGCCGGGCCGAACATGGAGCAGACTGCCGCCACACAATGGCAGGAACTTCGCATATTGGAGACCGCAGAGCAGCTGGCGGCATGGACGCTGGACGCGAAGCCGAGCAAGCTGGCATTGCATTTTGGGGCGCAGGTCTCGATTGCGACGGACGCGGGGGAGCAACTGATGCTGCCGCTGGGGGGCGATCTGCTCACGCCGGGTGCGTCCGAGGAGGATGCGGCGATGGCGCTCTCGCCGCTGCTATCAAGTGATTGCATGAAGGTGCTGCACAGCATCAAATCGATTGATCTCCCGATGGAGGGCGAAAAATGGGATCTGACGCTGGGCGCGTATGTGCTGGATGCGCAGCGCAAGAGCTATCAATTGGAAGCGCTGCTGCTGGACGAGCCCGCCTATCGCGCGGACGCACCGGCCGCCGCCATGATCGATCTGTGTCTACATCAAAATGAACAGATGGAGCAGGACGAACTGACCGGGCTGTATCAAGACATGGAGCTGCCGCTGTCCTATGTGCTTCGATCCATGGAGCAGATCGGGTTTTTGGTGGACGAGGCAGAGCTGGCGCGGCTGGGCTCGATCTATGAAGCGCGCATCGCGCAGCTGACCGAGTCCATCTATCAGCATGCCGGGCGGCAGATCAATATCAATTCCCCCAAGCAGTTGGGCGAGCTGCTATATGACCAGATGGGGCTTCAGGGCGGCAAGAAGACCAAGACCGGCTACAGCACCAACGCGGACGCGCTGGAGCAGATCGCAGATCAGCACCCGATCATCCCCGAGATCCTGGAATACAGAAAATATGCCAAGCTCAAGAGCACCTATATCGACGCGCTGATCAGGCTGCGCGCGCAGGATGGCCGCATCCACACCAGCTTTGACCAGACGGCCACCGCCACCGGGCGCATCAGCTCGCTGGAGCCGAACCTGCAAAACATCCCCGTGCGCACCGAGCTGGGGCGCGAGATCCGCGGCGCATTCATCGCGCGCGAGGGCCATATATTGGTGGATGCCGACTATTCCCAGATCGAGCTGCGCGTGCTGGCACATATGTCGGGCGATCCGGTGATGACCGAGGCATTCCTGCTGGGGCAGGACATCCATCAGCGCACCGCCGCCGAGGTATACGGCGTGCCGCTCGATCAGGTGACAAAGCAAATGCGATCCAACGCCAAGGCGGTCAATTTCGGGATCGTATATGGCATTTCTGACTTTGGCTTGGCCAGAAACATCGGCGTGAGCCGCGCCGAGGCCAAGTCGTTCATCGAACGTTATTTCGCGCGCTATCCGGGCATCAAGCAGTTCATGGACGAATGCGTGGCTGAAGGCAAGCTGAACGGGTTTGTCAAGACCATGTTTGGCCGCCGTCGCTATCTGCCGGAGCTGAAAAGCCCGAATTATAACATCCGCTCCTTCGGGGAAAGGGCTGCGATGAACAGCCCCATTCAGGGCACAGCCGCCGATATCATCAAGCTGGCGATGGTGCGCGTATATGATGTGCTGGCGCGGGAGTTCCCCAATTCAAGGCTGATTTTGCAGGTGCATGATGAGCTGATCATTGAAGCGCCCATGGACGAGGCGCAGGATGTGCAGCAGCTGCTGCAGCGCGAGATGGAGCAGGTGATTGAGCTGCATGTGCCGCTCAAAGCCGATGTGTCTCAGGGGAGGAATTGGAATGAGTGCAAATAGACGCCCGTTTTTGCTGGGATTGACCGGCGGCATCGCAACCGGCAAGACCACCGCGAGCGCCACACTGCGGGAGCTGGGCGCGCATGTGATTGATGCGGACGAGATCTCGCGCAGCCTGACCGCCGAGGGCGGGGAAGCCCTGCCCGCGATCCGTGAGGTGTTCGGAGACGATGTATTTTGCGCGAATGGCACGCTCAATCGCAGCGCGCTTGGCCGCATCGTGTTTGCCGATCAGCAGCGGCGAAATGCGCTTGAATCGATCATCCATCCCGCGATTCAAAGGCGCATGATGGACGAGATCGACCGGGCGGCGCAGGCGGAGGAAACGCTGTGCGTGCTGACGGTGCCGCTGATGTTTGAAACCGGGATGGACGCGCTGTGCGACAGGATCTGGGTGACCACGGTGGACCCGGCCACACAATTGCAACGGGTGATGCAGCGGGACAATCTGGATGCGCAGCAGGCGCAGGCGCGCATCGACAGCCAGATGAATGCCGAGGAGCGCGAGCAGCGCGCCGACCTACTGATCCGCACCGATCGATCGATGCAGGACACCGCGCGCGAGATCACCAAGAGATACAATGAGCTGCTTTCAGGCCTGCAACAATAGTGCAATACAATGCGCTGCTGTCAGGTTTTGCAGCATGAATAGAAGGGATACACATACATGTCCGAAACCGTGATGGTACGAAACCGAAGGCGTCCCCCCAGACGAACCGGACTCAGATGGATCTGGCTGGGTGCGCTGGTGCTGCTGCTGATCGGCATATCGATCTATTTTATCACCAGCTTCCCCGAGGATGTGCAGAAGATCAGCTACCCGCTCAGCTACGTGGATGAGATCCGCGCGCAGTCAGAGCAATTCCAGCTGGATCCGGCACGCGTGGCGGCGGTGATCTATTGCGAATCGTCGTTCCGACCGGAGGTTACCTCCTCAGCGGGTGCGCGCGGGCTGATGCAGATCATGCCCGAGACCGGCGCATGGATCGCAGGCAAGTTTGAGGACATCGAGGATTATTCAGACGACATGCTGTTTGATCCGAACATCAACATTCGGCTGGGCTGCTGGTATCTGAACTATCTGGACAACCTGTTCGATGGGGACTTGACCAAGGCCACGGCCGCCTATCATTCGGGGCAGGGCAATGTGAGCAAGTGGCTTCAGGATGAGCAGAATTCGACCGACGGCGTGACGCTGATGTCTATCCCGTCCGCCGCGACCGATACCTACGTCAAGCGCGTCAAGCAGGCGTACGAACAATACAAGGAGCTTCTGACCAATGAATCGCAAGCATAAATGGAGTGCGCTGGCGCTATTGATCTGCTTGGCGCTGACGCTGGGCGGCTGTTCGGGCGGCGGGGTGACCAGCCAGATCGTGCCTGATCCCGTGGAGGAGACCGATCCTACCGAGCAGTATTACCAGACCTACAACGAGCAGAGTGAGGGCTATTTCGCGCCCGATACCGGCGTGCAGGATGCGCCGGTGGTGCCCGCGCCCGTCTCGCTTGATCAGATCCGCGCCGCCGCCGAGCAGCAGGTCGCGCTCGATCCGGACTATGAGCAGGCCAGCATCTATACCACCATCGCGCGCGGGGATGTCAATATCGGGCTGGTGGTGGGCGAGGACATGAACATCAACCCGCTGCGCTGCCCCTATCTGGACATGATGAACCTGAATACGCTGGTGTATGAGGGACTGGTGGCGCTTGATTCCACGATGCAGCCCGTGCCGCAGCTGGCTGATCGCTGGGAGGCGGACGGCGACACCTGGACATTCACCCTCAGAAGCAACGTGTATTTTCAGGATGGGCAGCTGCTCACGCCGGAGGATGTGATCGCCAGCTGGCAGGAGATCCAGCGCAATTCGGGCAGTTACTGGTATCCGTTGGTCAGCCTGATTGACAGCATCACCGTCCGGGACGAATCCACCATCCGCGTGAAGGGCATCTCGGGCTACATGATGCTGTATGCGATGAGCTTCCCGATCGTGCAGCGCCAGAGCATCGAATATGCGCAGCCGATCGGTACCGGACCCTATGTGATCGCGCAGTATCAGACCTCGACCGCCGTGCGGCTGGAGCCAAACCCGCTCTGGTGGAAGAAGAGCACCGACCAGATCCAAAGCATCGTCGGGCTGTGCTATGGCACGGCCAAGGGGGCGATTCAGGCGATGGAGATGGGCGAGATCGATACCCTCGCTAGCGAGTACCCGACCGCCTCCGCCAACCGCAATCTGAGCGACCGCATCACCCACGATTATTCCACGCTGACCTATGAATGCATCGTACCCAACCTGTCGAACAAGCTGCTTCGGCGCTTTGCCGTCCGGCAGGCGTTGATGTATGCAATCGACAGAAGCACGCTTGCAAACACCATCTATACCGGCATGGTGCAGGAGAGCGAGGTGCCCGTGGTGCCCGGCACATGGCTATATGAACCGCAGGCCGCGCAATACAATTACAACCCAGAGCTGGCGCTTCAGATCCTATACGATGATGGCTGGTCCGACCCGGATGGGGACGGCGTGCTGTCCAAAGAGATCGACGGGGAGATCGTGCCGCTGTCGTTCAAGTTGATGACCTACGACCGGGGCACCACCTCCACCCGCAGCGAGGCGATCACGGCGATCAAGGCGCAGCTGGAGCTGGTCGGGGTGAAGGTCACCACGGCCACATTCAAGCTGGGTGAGGCCTACGACCGCATGAATGAGGGCGATTTTGATCTGTCACTGTGCGCGTTTGAGCTTAGCGAGATCCCGAATCTGGCGAATCTGTTCTCGTCCACGGGCAAGCAGAACTATTCGCGCTATAAAGAGACCGAGATGGACAAGCTGCTCCGAACTGCCTACGATGCGCGCAGCGCGGACGCATTGCAGAGCGCGATGAGCGATGTGCAGCTGAAGATCGTGGAGGATCTGCCCATGTTCGGGCTGTTCTTCCGCAATGGCGTGCTGTCGAGTTCCGTGCCCATGCAGGGGCTGGATGCGGGTCTGCGGCGCGGGTATGTGCTGCGCGGCATCGCCAATGTGACGCTGAATTGATCCAAATGGATGAGGGAGGCTGCTCATATATGAAGGAGATCGGAATTGGCGTGATCGGCTGGGGTTTCATGGGAAAGACGCACACGCACGCGTTGCGCGATATGTGCCTGTTCTATCCGGGGATGAATTTCTCGCCCAGGCTCGTTTCCATCTGCTCCAGGCGGCTTGAAATGGCCGAGCAGGCCAAGCAGCAGATGGGATTTGTTCATGCCACGGACGACTATCGCGAGCTGCTCGCGCGGCAGGATGTGCAGCTGGTTTCCATCTGCACGCCCAATCAGGAGCATGAGCGCATGGCGCTGGATGCGATCGCCGCGGGCAAGCATATCTATATCGACAAGCCCGTCGCGATGGACGCGGCGGCCGCCGAGCGCATCCATCGGGCGGCGATGGACAAGGGCGTTCTGGCGCAGGTGGCGCTGAACAACCGGTTCTGGCCAGCCACGATCCGCGCCAAGCAGCTGGTGGATGAGGGTCGCATCGGGCAGATATTGGGGTTCAATGCGCGCTATCTGCATTCGGGCTCAATCGATCCGAACAAGCCGATCGGCTGGAAGCAGGGCACCCAGGGCGGCGTGCTGCTGGATCTGGGCTCCCATGCGCTGGATATCATCACATGGCTGGTGGGGCAGCCGGCGCGCGTGATGTGCTCGCTGCGTCAATTGTATCCTGAGCGGCCCGGGCAGGACGGCCAATCCGTGCGGGATTTGGGGGACGATCAGGCGCTGATCATGCTGCGGCTGCCGGATGGCGCGCTGGGCACGGTGGAGGCATCCAAGATCGCCACCGGCGCGGAGGACGAGCTCAGCTTTGAGGTATATGGCACCAAGGGCGCGCTGCGCTTCTCCATGATGGAGGGCGATTGGTTGTATTTCTTCGACAATGCTCAAAAGGACGTGGCCTATGGCGGGGAGCGCGGCTATCAGCGCATCGCGTGCGTGGCGCGCTATGCGGCGCCGGGCGGATCGTTCTTGCCGCCCAAGAACCGCATCGGCTGGGATCGCCCTCACATGCATTGCTATTATAGCTTCCTTGACTGCGTGGCAAATGGGGGGCAGCCCTCGCCCGACCTGGCGGATGGCGCGCGGCTGCAACGGCTGATGGAGCTGTGTCGCGCATCGCACGAGAAACAGGCTTGGGTGGATGTGAGATAGACGGGGGACAACCCTCGCCCGACCTGGCGGATGGCGCGCGGCTGCAACGGCTGATGGAGCTATGTCGCGCATCGCACGAGAAACAGGCTTGGGTGGATGTGAGATAACAGCAGGTGAACGGATATTTGGATGGAGTGGTGATGAATGCTGGCGTATGAGCGCGACAAGCTGCTGCTGAGCCTTCGCCCGGCAGCGCAGTTTCGGCCGATCCCGCCCATTCGGGATCGACGCACCTGGGACAACATGCCGCTCTCCTTGAAGGAGCAGCTATCTTTGCGCGCACAGCAGGCCATGGCACAGCCGCTTGCGCCACTGACGGCCACGATGTATCTGTCCGGACAAGCCTATCAAAGGCAGCATCTGGTGCGCAGAGAGCTATTGAAGGCGCTTGTGATGGGTTCATTGGCGGAGGGTGCGGACAAGTACCGGGCGGCCATCGTGGATCTGATCTGGGCGACGCTGGAGGAGAGCAGCTGGCAGCTGCCCGATGCGAACGGCGGCCTTCGCCTTGACCCCAGGATTGATTTGGCGGCGGCGGAGACGGCCTGTCTGTTGGCGTTGTGCTGCGTCATCATGGATGCGGAGCTGGACAGTGTCTCGCCCGCGATCCGTCAACGCATTGAAATGGAACTTGATGCGCGCATATTTGAGCCGCTGCTCAGCGAGCAGCCGGGTGCATTGGCGCTGCATGAAAATGAACTCATTCGCGCGGCGGACGCCCTGATGGGCGTTGTGCTGCTGATGGAGCGCTCGGAGAAGGATCGCTGGCTTTGCATGCGGCAGGTGCTGCCGCTGATGGAGCGGCATCTGGCGAAGGCGCTGCCGGATGGCGGGTTCTCAAATGGGCTGGAGCGGCACATGCCGGACGTGTTCGCGCTTAGCAATTGCCTGTTCATGATCGCCTTTGCCACGGGTGGCGAGTTGGAACTGCGGGACGAGCCTGACTTCGCGCGGGCGGCACAGATCGCGAATCTGCTGCACATCGGCGGGGGCTGGTTCCTCAATCCGGGCGGGGATGGCGCGCGGCCTGTGATGGATCTGGATGCGCTGTATCGACTGGGGGATGGCGCTAGGTCTGCGGAAACTTGCGCGTTCGCGGCCTATCTCATGCGGCCAGGCGTGATGGACAAGCAGGCGGCATCGCTGATGACCGCGCCATTGATGCATCAGCTGCTAGGCGCGCTGTATCGCAATGATTTTATGAAGGAGCCGGCGCGCACCGTGATGCGCAAGCAGGTCTCCTTGCCCGATATGCAGCTGATGAGCGCGCATGAGAAGGACTGGTTCTTTGCGCTCAGCGGCGGCGAAAACCGAGAGGGCAGCCATCTGGATGTGGGCGATTTCACGCTGTTTTCGCGCGGGAAGCCGATCATCATCGATCCGGGCGCGGATGCGGCGGCCGCCATGCACAGCGTGCCGATGGTGGATGGCGTCTCGCAGAATTACACCAACAAGCCCCCGATGGATGGCATCGATCAGCAGATCGATTCGGGCTACAGCCTGTTCTCGTTGGGCATCGCGCATGCCTATCCGCCGGCGGCGCGGCTGGTCAGTTGGCAGCGCACGCTGATGTGCGGTGGGTTCGATGGCGGCGTGCGGCTGATGGACGTGGTGGAGCTGGAGCGGGGCATGCAAAGCCTGCTCGTGTTCCCGTTCATGACGCCGATTCGTCCGATCGTGGAGGATGATGCGATCCTGCTGGGCGACGTGCGCATGAGCTGGGAGGGCGCACTTGTGCCGCGCATGGAGCAGGTGGTGCTCACCAAAGCCTCGCAGCGCGCGCTGTGGGGGGATCAATGCTATCGCGTGGTGCTGACCACGCAGGAGCCCGTAGCGGGCGGTACGTTCGCGTTTGTGTTTCAGGAGATCGAGGGCCAGGCGTCCGAAGGGGAATCATAGGTGCATTGTGCGCGGCGTTTGCTCGCGCAGCAACAATAGAAAGGAAGTGCCCATTACATGCATCCCATTCAAGAGAAGTACAAGTCCCAGATCGAGGAGCTGGCCGCAACCGCCAATCGATTGGCCGAACTCGGCTTCGTGACCAGCCAGGGGGGCAACCTGTCCCTGCGCGCCGATGACGATGTGGTGCTCATCACGCCCACCAAGGTGGCCAAGCTGGCCATTCGATTTGAGGACATCTGCGCTGTGGACAAGAGCGGCAACGTGCTCTATGCGCGCGAGGGCAGAAAGCCCACCGGCGAATGGCCGTTCCATGTGCGCATCATGAACAAGCGTCCGGATGTGAAGGGGATTGTGCATGCGCATCCGCCCATCCTGACCGGCTTTGCCATCGCGGGTGGCGATTGGATGCAAAGGCCGTTCTTGCCCGAGCCGGTGATCGAGGTGGGGCCGATGGTCATGGTGCCCTATGCCGAGCCGCTCAGCGATCAGCTGGCCGAGAACTTTGATGCCGTCATTGAGCAGAGCAATGGCTTTTTGATGGAGAATCACGGCGCGCTGATGGTCAGCACCGAGGGCGTGGGACGCGCGCTGGAGTTCATGGAGATGATGGAGGCCGCGGGCAAGTCCATGCTGGTCGCGCAGATGCTGGGCAATCCCAAGACCATCCCCATGCAGGATGTCAAGAATCTGGAGAACGTGATCCGCATTCGCAATATGCCCATGCCCGGACTGCCCGGCGCGGTGGGATCGCTGACGGATATCTTTAAGGAATAGTAGGGGGACGCATGGCCGGGGCGCTGTCCCGGCACCCCGCTCAAGGGCTTCGCCCTTGAGAATCCCATATGCGCTCACGCGCGAGATATAGATAGGGCACGCAATGCGCGCCCTTTTTTATATTGCGTGGTTCGAGGTTTGCGTCCGACAGTTGTGCGCGCGAAGATCTGAAATGGTAAGGATAGGGGGTTGCTGGTCTCAGCGTGTTGAGATGCGGTTCGATGTTGGTTGGTTACAGGGGTTTTTTGGTGATTTCGGCGGGTTTACGTGGATAGGGTTTTGGGGTTGGGCGGCGCTTTTGTACGATCAACAGCCGATGATCCCAATCCCGATCGGGGAGGGTGACGGGCAGCACCTTCTCCGCACCGCCGCCCAGATGGCGCAGCGCGTGCTGCGCCGAGGGGAGTTCCTCGTCCAGCGAGGGTCCTTTATAGGAGACCAAGTATCCGCCCACCCTCACAAATGGCAGCGTCAGCTCCAGCAGCTGCGGAAGCCCCGCCACGGCGCGCGCGGTGACCAGATCAAACTGCTCTCGATAATCGGGTAGGTGCGCGGCGTCCTCTGCGCGCAGGTGGATGGCCTCGGCATTCAAATGAAGCGCTTCGATCACATCGCTTAGGAATTTCACCCGCTTCTGCAAGGAATCGAGCAGCACCGTATGCGTTCCTGGCAGCATGATCGCCAGCGGAATGCCCGGCAGCCCTGCGCCCGAGCCCACATCCAGCAGGCTTTGTGCACCCATCCAGTCATAACCCGCCACGCCCAGCGGCGCGATCGAATCCAGATAATGAAAATCGGCGACCTCCCGCACATCGTCCAGCGGCACGCGCGTCAAGTTCATCGTGCGGTTGGCATCGGACAGCATCTGTTGATATCGTTCAAATTGCTGCAATTGCCCGTCATTGATCGCGATTCCCATCGCCTTTGCACCCGCTGCGATCCGAGATTTCAGCATGTTTTCTGCCTCATTCTTCCTATGATGTGCCCGATTATAGCATAAATTGAACAACATCGCACAATCTAAACACAAACTACACATGAATTGGGGCAGGAAAAGGAAAGATATCGTCGAAATTATGAAATTGAACCAATTTGGACATTTATATAGATACCAATTAAGCTTGGAGGTTTTTGCATGAGTGTGGAACGCAACCTGCCCCTCATTCGCGAGCGTAAGCAAGCGATCCTGAAGGGCGACGAGGGACGACTGGCCGAGCAGAAGAAGCTGGGCAAGCTCACCGCGCGCGATCGCGTGGCGATGCTACTGGATCCGCAGAGCTTTGTGGAACTGGATGCGCTGTGTGGCAAGGGTGCCGAATCGGGCGTGGTCACCGGGTATGGCCTGGTGGATGGACGCGCGGTGTTTGTGTATGCGCAGGACTATGTGCAGGCGGGCGGCGCAGTGGGCGCCGAGCATGCGCGCAAGGTGCTCAAGGTGATGAGCATGGCGCAGAAGACCGGCGCGCCGGTCGTGGCCATGTTTGATTCGACGGGCGCAAGGCTGCTCGAGGGCGTGAACGCCGTCGATGCCTATGCGCAGATCGCCGCCAAGACCGCGGCGCTCAGCGGCGTGGTACCGCAGGTCGCATTGGTGCTGGGTCAGTGTGCTGCCAGCGCAGCCATGATCGCAGCAATGAATGATGTTGTGATTCAGTCCGAGGCTGGCAGGCTGTTTGTGAACGGCCCGCAGCTTGTTTCGGCCAACACCGGCAAGCAGGTCACCTCTGAGCAGCTGGGCGGCATGGAGGCTTCCTCCGCCACCGGCATCGCGCAGATGACCGCCAAGACCGACGCAGAGGCCGTTGCGCTGGCGCGCAAGACGGTCATGCTGCTGCCCTCCAACAACCTGGAGGATGCGCCGACTGATTTCGCATCGGTGGATGATGTGAACCGTGAAGCGCCTGAGCTGAACGTGATCGATACCGTGGGCGACATCAAAGAGGTGCTCGTCAAGGTGGCAGACGCCGGCTCTGTGCTGGAATTCTCGGCCGAATATGCGCCCGAGATGGTGATTGCGCTGGGCGCGATCGGCGGCAGGACGGTTGGCTTTGTGGCCACGCAGCCGTCGGTGGATCAGGGCAGCCTGACGGTGAAGGGTTCGGCCAAGGCCGCGCGCTTCATCTCCATGTGTGATAGCTTCAACATCCCGCTGGTGTCGCTGGTCGATACCGTGGGCATGGCGATTCGTTGCGAAAAGGGACAGGGCAAGCTGGCGCGCGCAGGTGCGCAGCTGATTTCCGCGCTGTCTGAGGCCACCACCGCGCGCATTGCCGTGATCACCGGCAAGGCGATCGGCGCTGGCTATATCGCGCTGGCCTCCAGACCCACGCAGGACGTCGTGTACGCCTGGCCGGGTGCGGAGATCGCGCCGCTGGATGCGCCCGCCGCAGTGCAGGTGCTGATGGAGGACGAGCTCAAGGGCATCGACAATCCAGAGCAGAAGCGTGCGCAGCTGGAGCAGGATTATCAGGACAACCAGGCCGATGGCATCAACGCCGCACAGCTGGGCTATGTGGATGATGTGATCGAGCCGGCCGAAACCCGCATGATGGTTGCGGCGGCGCTGGAAATGCTGGCCACCAAGCGCGATGCGCGGTTGCCGAAAAAGCATGGCAATTTGCCGCTGTAAGCACGTGAAAGGTAGGAGAATAAAGAGATGGCCAATTTTTTGAGTTCGCTGCTTGTCATGCTCCTTGGCATGCTCGTTGTGTTCACGGGGCTGATCATTTTGATCGGCACCACCAAGCTGATGAGCTTTGTCATCAAAAAGATGAACACCAAGAAAGAAAAGAAGGCTGCCGCACCAGCACCCGTTGCCGCGGCACCCGCCCAGCCTGCTGCTCCCGTGA
Organism: Eubacteriales bacterium OttesenSCG-928-N13; assembly: GCA_030265545.1. Taxonomy (GTDB): domain Bacteria; phylum Bacillota; class Clostridia; order Christensenellales; family Aristaeellaceae; genus JAJDGF01. The sequence goes on along the minus strand of JAJDGF010000016.1, from coordinate 10,010 downwards.
TTGAGGAGCCGGCGCAGGACCCGATGGCCGATTCGCAGCTGGTCGCGGCGATCAGCGCAGCGCTGATGGCATTTGAGGGCAACAACAAACGCCTGGTGGTGCGCTCGGTGCGCAGGGCGAACAATTGGGCTGGTGCAGGCCGCCAGGAATCCATCAACTATTAAGCAGATTGAATGAAGGGGGACAATTTCCATGCGTAAATTCCAGATCACCGTCAATGGTCAGCCCTACGAGGTCGAAGTCGAAGAGATCGGTGGCGCAGCTGCGCCCGCCGCGTATGTTGCACCCGCCGTCCAGGCCGCGCCCGTCGCAGCCCCTGTGGCCGCCGCACCCGCCGCTGCCCCGGCAGCCAAGCCGGCCGCCGCTGCCGCACCCGCAGGCTCTGAGACCATCAATGCGCCCATGCCGGGCACCGTGCTGAAGCTCAACGTCAAGGCGGGCGACGCCGTGAAAAAGGGCGACAACCTGCTGATCCTTGAAGCCATGAAGATGGAAAATGAGATCAAAGCGCCCCGCGATGGCGTGGTTGCATCCGTGATGGTCGCGCAGGGCGCCACCGTCAATTCGGGCGACGCGATGGTCGCGCTGAGCTAATCCTCGGTTGTTGAGGATCAACCCATCAATGAATCGAGGAGGAAGCAAGCCATGAACAAGAAAAACCGCAACATCATGAGCCTTGTTGGCCTCATGCTGATGCTGATGCTCTGCATCATGCCGCTGACCGGCATGGCAGAGACTGCCGAAGTTTCGGCGACTGCTCCGGTGGAGGTCGCGGAGCCGGCGGCAGATGTCGCGCCCGTGGAGGGTTCCTCGGATGCGGATGCTACGGCCGAAGAAGAGCCGTATGTGCTGAATATTAACCTAGGGGAATCATTGGTGAAGCTGGCTCAATCCACCGGCTTTGCGCAGGGCAGCTGGAGACAGTATCTGATGCTGCTTGTTGCCTGCCTGCTGATGTATCTGGCCGTGGTCAAGAAATTTGAGCCGCTGCTGCTGGTGCCGATCTCGTTCGGCATGCTGCTGGCCAACCTGCCGGGTGCAAACCTGATGGGCGATCCAATCGTGCAGTTTTTCCGTACCGCAGAGGAAGCTGGCGCTCATGCCATCCAAACCACCATGCCGGACGGCACGGTGATGTTCCAGGGCAACGTGCAAAACGGCGGATTGCTGTACTATCTCTATCAGGGCGTCAAGCTGGGCATCTACCCGCCGCTCATCTTCATGGGCGTGGGCGCGATGACCGACTTCGGGCCGCTGATCGCGAACCCCAAATCGCTGCTGCTGGGCGCGGCGGCGCAGCTGGGTATTTTCATCACATTCATCGGTGCGATCGCGCTGGGCTTCAACGGCGCAGCAGCCGGCTCCATCGGCATCATCGGCGGCGCGGACGGCCCCACGGCCATCTATGTCACCACCAAGCTGGCACCGCATTTGCTGGGTCCGATCGCGGTCGCGGCCTATAGCTACATGGCGCTGGTGCCCGTCATCCAGCCGCCCATCATGAAGGCGCTCACCACCAAGGAGGAGCGAATGATCGTGATGGAGCAGCTCAGGCCTGTCAGCCAGACAGAGCTGATCATCTTCCCGATCATCGTGACCATCATCGTGTCGCTGCTGCTGCCGGATGCGGCGCCGCTGATCGGCATGCTGATGCTGGGCAACCTGTTCCGTGTCACGGGCGTGGTGGATCGCCTGTCCAAGACCGTGCAAAACGAGCTGATCAACATCGTCACCATCTTCTTGGGCGTGACGGTTGGCGCGACCACCCAGGGCGATACCTTCCTGACGCCAGACACATTGAAGATCGTGGTGCTGGGCGTCGTCGCGTTTGGCTGCGGCACGGCGGGCGGCGTCCTGCTGGCCAAGCTGATGAACAAGATCACCGGCGGCAAGATCAACCCGCTGATCGGTTCGGCTGGCGTTTCGGCAGTGCCGATGGCCGCGCGCGTTTCGCAGGTGGTCGGGCAGCAGGAGAACCCGGGCAACTTCCTGCTGATGCACGCCATGGGCCCGAACGTGGCCGGCGTCATCGGCTCTGCGGTTGCGGCGGGCGTGTTCCTGTCCCTGTTTGGCAGCTAACAAATTGGTTGATAGATAGACCTGTAAGGAGGATTTTATATGGGCAAGGTACTGATTACCGATACCATCTTGCGCGACGCGCATCAGTCTCAAGCCGCAACTCGTATGCGTCTTGACGAAATGCTGCCCGCTTGCGAAAAGCTGGACAAGGTAGGTTATTATTCACTGGAGTGCTGGGGCGGCGCCACATTTGACAGCTGCCTGCGCTTTTTGAACGAGGATCCCTGGACGCGCCTGCGCAAGCTGAAGGAGGCGCTCCCGAACACCAAGCTGCAGATGCTGCTGCGTGGCCAGAACATCCTGGGCTACAAGCACTATGCCGACGACGTGGTGGACGAATTCGTTCGTCAGGCCATCCGCAACGGCATTGACATCATCCGCATCTTTGACGCGCTGAACGACACGCGCAACATGGAGCAGGCCATCAAGTCCACCAAGAAGCATGGCGGCATCTGCGAAGTGGCGATGAGCTACACCACCTCCCCGGTGCATACCGAGGAATACTTCGTCAATCTGGCGATCGAGCTGGAGAAGATGGGCGCGGACACCATCTGCATCAAGGACATGGCGAACCTGCTGCTGCCCTACGATGCCTACAGCCTCGTGAAGAAGCTGAAGCAGGCCGTGAAGGCGCCGATCCATCTGCACACCCACAACACCTCGGGCACCGGCGATATGACGCTGCTCAAGGCGATCGAAGCGGGCGTGGACATCGTGGATACCGCCCTCAGCCCGCTGGGCAACGGCACATCCCAGCCGGCCACTGAGCCGCTGGTTGCCACCCTCAAGGGCACCGAATATGACACCGGGCTGGATCTGGCCAAGCTGAGCGATATCGCGGTGCATTTCCGCGGCGTCGCCGAGCGCCTCAAGAACGATGGCTTCCTGGATCCCAAGGTGCTGTCGGTTGATATCAATACGCTTCTCTATCAGGTGCCGGGCGGCATGCTCTCCAACCTCATCAGCCAGCTGAAGCAGGCGAATGCATCCGACAAGTTCTATGACGTGCTGGCGGAGATCCCGCGCGTGCGCAAGGACTTTGGCTATCCGCCGCTGGTCACCCCGACCAGCCAGATCGTGGGCACCCAGGCCGTCATGAACGTGCTGAGCGGTGAGCGCTACAAGATGAATCCGAAGGAATCCCAGGGCTTGATGCGCGGCGAATATGGCCGCCTGCCCGCCCCGGTGAACGAGGAAGTGCGCAAGAAGGTCATCGGCGACGACAAGGTCATCACCTGCCGTCCGGCCGACTTGCTCAAGCCGGAGCTTGAAAACTACCGCAAGGAAGCCGCGCAGTACATCGAGCAGGACGAGGATGTGCTCAGCTACGCGCTGTTCCCGCAGGTGGCGACCAAGTTCTTCGAGTATCGTCAGGCACAGTCCCTCAAGCTGGATAACTCGCTGCTGGACAAAAAGGACAAGGTTCTGCCGGTGTAATTTCACAGCATTTAACCTTTCAAGGCGACCAGGCCATTTGTGGCTTGGTCGCCTTTTTATGTCAATATGGAATATACTGGGAGTGCATTTTTGTCACCTGATGCGTTGCACACATACACCGAATATGTTATAGTATAGATGTAGAATTATGTAACTGCTGCAAGCATAAATGAACGAAAGATGGCGCAAGGATGATACACGACCGCCGAAAAACCATATATATAAAATGCATCATGTTGCTTGTGCTGCTCATGTGTCTGTTTGTCTCGCCGGCATTTGCCGAGGGGGAGCGGGAGGAATGGATTGATTTGTATGCCCAGCATTTGAACACGATCACCGAGGACGGCAAGGACAGCGGCATTCGGTTCCGGATGTTGCTGGTTGATCTGGGCTTTGATGGCGTGCCCGAGCTGGTGTATGGCGTGCATGTGCCGGACACGGGGGAGACGCGGTTACAGGTGCTCACCATATCGAACGGAAAGGTGATTCCTGCCGAAGGGGAGACCATCAATGGCGCGTTCCCGCTGGAAGAGATCTCGGTCGTGCTGTATAAAACGGGCGACAGCTATCAATGGTCGTTGATCACAAACGGGCCGGAGACCCCGAATGGTCGCTGGCAGGTGCGGTATACGGTGCTGAAAATGAATGGCACCCGCGTGAGCTATTCGAATCGCTTCACCAAGCGCACATCGACCAACAGCCGTGCGTTCTTCCATTATGGCAAGCAGATTGGTGAGTTGGACTATGACAAGCTGTTCTCGGAATATCGATCCAAGATGACGGTCTCAGGCTATCCGCCGATCACTGAGCTGGGTAGCGCCGACAAGGTGCCCACCCGGGAAACCCTCTTATCTCGATATGACAATCTGGTGGAGCGCTACATTGAATATACGAAGCCCAAGAAGTATAAGCTGATGGTGCAATATCCCACCCTGAAATTGAACAAAAAGACCCGCACCAAGTTTGTGATCACGCGCAGCTACGCGCATGCAGTGCAGAAGAGCGTGCGCTGGACGAGCAGCGATCCGAGCATCGTCACGATCAGCTCGAAGGGGGTCATCAAGGCGGTCGGCTATGGCAAGGCCACCGTGACTGCCACGCTGCCGGGTGGACACAGCATGGAAAAGGAGATCAAGGTGCCGCGCCCCAAGGTGAAAAAGGTGAGCATCCAGTCAGATACCAAGACCATGAAAAAGGGCGAGGTACAGCGATTGTTCGCGAAGATCACCCCGCTGGGCGCGCGGGCGACGGTGAAGTGGGGCAGCAGCAAGCCGTCTGTGGCGCGCGTGGATGAGCAGAGCGGGCTGGTTACAGCGGTTGCGCGCGGCAAGGCGGTGATCGTGGCTCGCATTGGGGACAAGGTCATGAAGCGCATCACCATCACCGTGCAGGATGGCACATTGGCCGATACGGTGCAGCTGGTCGATCCGGGGCGAGAGCTGAAGGTAGGGGAGCGCGTGGCGATTGCGTCCGAAGTGCAACCCGAGAACGCGACCAATGCAGTTTTGAGTTGGCGATCCAGCAAGCCGAGCGTGGCTACGGTCAGCGAGTCGGGCTATGTCACGGCGATTTCCGCGGGCAGCACGACCATCACGGCATCCGTGCTGGGCGGCGCGAAGGCTACCGTGACGATCACCGTGCACTCGGGCGAGGCATCCGAGGCTGCTCGCGTGCAGGACGGCATTTATAAGATCTCTCTGCGCGGACAGAGCAAGGCAGCGCTCGCGTTCCGTCGCAATGGCACGATCTATCTGGCGCAGGATCAGGACACACTCAGCCAGCGATTCATGATCAAAAGCACGGCAGATGGCACAATTGAGATCTATTCGCTGCTGATGCCCGATGCTGCGATGGCCATGGTCGAATCGGATGGCGGCAAGCAATGGCTGGCACTATCGCAAAAGGCAGAGCCCGCAATGCGCATATTCACGGCGGAGTCGCTTGGAAACGGTAGCTATCAGTTCCGTGTGGCGGCGCAGCCGGAGCGTTCGTTTGGCGCGAGCAAGGCGGCGATCGATGCGAATGTGGTGCCGGTGGAGTATAAGGCAAATGCGCAGCTTCAGCAATTCGTGTTGACAAGGTTGGGAGATCTGCCATCGAGCAGCCCGACCTCCACCGATTGGGCGCAGGCGATGCGTACATTTGTGGAGAAGTATGCCGAGACACTTTCGACCTCCACCCACATGCAGCTGTGCGATCTGGACTTCAATGGCGTGCCCGAGCTGGTCGTCTATACCAGCGATCGAGTCGCTGACAGCAGCAGCAGCCGCACCTCCCGCGTGGCGCTGGTGTATTCGCCCGATCAGCCGAATGTGGCGCCCGCCATCTTCCAGTATGAGACCGGACAGAACGCAGATTATGGCGAAGCGCGACCGCAGCTTCGGCTGGTGGCTGAGTCGGATGGCACGCGCCGCTGGATCCTGACCGATGGCACGGACACGAACAATACCGGTTGCAGCCGCTATGTAGTCGTGCGCTACAATCAGGGCGTGATTGAACTGACAAGCTCGCTCGTGCGCGCATGGGGGCCAAGCAGCAACACCTCCTCCGGACTGGCTTCTGAACGGTATTATCAGGATGACAAAGAGTGCACGAAATATGTGTATGAGCAGGCGCTCGATGCACAATTGAAGGGCTGGGAATGGCCCAAGGATCAGACGGAGTTCGTACTGTGCAGCGCCCAAACGCTGGAGGATATCCTGCTGGCGCTGGATCGCGCGATCGCGTCTCGTCGTTGGGGGAGCCAATAAAGAACCATACAAAAAAGGGTCATTGCAAAATGGACCATGCCCTGAAAAACGGACAGCGAAAAAAGACCTCCTGACGTAGAACAAAAACTACGACAGGAGGTTTTTTTGTATGACGAGATAGAAAGGGGCACCGAATGCTGCAACGACCCTTTATGTTTGATCAGATTACGATGCCGCCGTTTGGGCTGATGACCTGGCCTGTCAGGAACCCGGCCTTATCGGACGCAAGGAATGTGAGCAGTTCGGCAATCTCCTCGGGTGTGCCCAACCGTCCAAGCGGGGTTTCATCCATGAGTGCTTGTCTGTCGTCTGTGCTCAGGTGCGCGTTCATGTCGGTGTCGATTGCGCCGGGCGCCACGCAGTTCACGAGGATGCCGGACGGACCGAGCTCCTTTGCGAGCGCCTTGGTCATGCCGATCAATGCTGCTTTGGTGGTGGAATAGTGCACCTCGCACGCCGCGCCCACCATGCCCCAGATGGAGGAGATATTGAGGATCACGCCCATCTTGCGGCGGATCATCTGGGGAACCACCGCCTGCGCAGCATAAAACGCGCCGCTCAGGTTGGTGCTGAGCATCTGCTGCCATTCGTCTGCCCCAATGTCCTGAAACAGCGTGGATCCACTGATGGCCGCGCCATTGATCAAAGTGCCGATGAACCCCAGCCGCTGCTGCACCCGGGAAACGGCTTTATCCAGCTGCTCTTTATTGCCCACATCCGCGCAGATTGCCAGCGCGCCCGTCTCCTGTGAGAGCGCTTGCGCCGCATCCACCGAGGATCGATATAGGAACGCGACCGGATATCCTTCTGCCACAAATGCGCGCACCGCGGCGGCACCAATGCCCCGCGAGCCGCCCGTAATCAACACAGCATGCTTCATGAATGCCTCCTTCTGCCGCATCGATTATAGCATTTTGCGCGGATGCTATGCAAGAGGGCGGTTTTTTGCTATAATAATAGGGATGCGTTGTGCATCGATCACATTGGATACAAGGATCGGGGAACGAATGCCATGGTGCTATTGACACTTCAGGGAATCAGCAAGGCCTTTGGCCTGAATGCGATATTGAATGATGTATCGCTCACGCTCATGCAGGGTTCGCGCATGGGCTTGGTTGGCGTGAATGGGAGCGGGAAATCGACGCTCTTTAAAATCATCACGGGCGAGATGGCGCCCGACAGCGGCACGGTGTCCATGATTCGTGGCACGTCCATTGGCGTACTCACCCAGCAGGCGGATATCCAATCGGATCTGACGCTGTATGAGGAATTGGCGCGCGTGTTTGAGCCCGTGCAGCGCATGGAGGAACGGCTGCGCGAGCTGGAACAGTTGATGGCTGAGCATCATCAAGATGAGAAGATGCTGGGCAGTTTGTCGGACGAATACGCGCGGCTGACCGATCGATTTGAACAGGCGGGCGGCTATGAATGGCCCAGCCGTATCCAGGGCGTGCTGGCTGGCTTGGGCTTTGCCAAGGGGCGCGAGCAGGACCCGGCGCGGCTGCTTTCGGGCGGCGAAAAGACCCGGCTCTGTCTGGCGCGGCTGCTGCTCGCGCAGCCCGATCTGTTGATGCTGGATGAGCCCACCAACCATCTGGATCTGCCGGCCACTGGCTGGCTGGAGGACACGCTCAAGCGCTATTCGGGCACGGTGCTGGTGATCTCGCATGACCGATATTTCCTCAACGCGGTGTGCGATGCGGTGGCCGAGCTGAGCATGACGCACCTGACCCAGTATACCGGCAACTATGACATGTTCACGCAAAAGCGGCAGGCCGATCTGGAGCGCCAGCTGAAGGAATATCAGATGCAGCAAAAGGAGATCGCACGACAACAGGCGATCATCGCGCGCTATAAGATGTACAATACCGAGGCATCGCTCATCAAGGCCAGGAGCCGCGAGAAGGTGCTGGACAAAATGGATCGGGTGGATCGCCCACAGGATGAATCCAAGGTGCGCTTTTCCTTTCAAACCAGGCGGCGCAGCGGGGACGATGTACTGATGATTCAGCATATCTCAAAATCGTTTGATGGGCGCCCGCTGATACAGGATTTCTCGCTGCACCTGCGTTTGGGGGATCGGGTGGCGCTGATCGGCGCGAATGGTGTCGGGAAGACCACGCTGTTCAACATTGTGACCGGGAAGCTCAAGCCGGACAATGGGCTGGTGCAGTTCGGCAGCAACGTGGATGTGGGCTATTATGATCAGCATCAGAGCGGGTTACATCCCGAAAAAACGGTGATGGACGAGCTGTGGGACGATTTTCCGCGGCTGGAGCCCGACCAGGTGCGCGGCACCTTGGCACTGTTTTTGCTGACGGGGGACGATGTGTTTCAGCGCATCCAGACGCTCTCGGGTGGGGAAAAGGGGCGCGTGGCGCTGGCGAAACTGATGCTGAAGCGGGACAATCTCCTCCTGATGGATGAGCCCACGAATCATCTGGATATGGACTCGCGCGAGGTGCTGGAGCATGCGTTGCAGGATTTCGAGGGCACGATTCTGGCCATCTCGCACGATCGCTATTTCATCAACCGCACCTGCAACCGCGTGGTGGAGATGGCGGCCGACGGCATCACAGAATATTTGGGCAACTACGACGACTACATCGAAAAAAAGCGCCGCATGAATGCGCCCGAGGAGATCGATCCCTATGGCGGCAGGACCCGCACCGAGATCGAAAAGGAGAAGCGCAAGGAGCGGTTCTCGCGCGAATCGGCCAAGCAGATCAAGCAGAAGGTGGCAGATCTGGAACGGCGCATTGCGGATGTGGAGCAGCGCATGACGGAGCTGGAGATCGAGATGTCCGACCCGGACACCTATCAGGATCGGCGCTACGCCTCCGACGTGGCGTTCGAACACAAGGAGCTGGTGACCACCCTCGCAACGCTCTATGAGCAGTGGGAGGAGGCCGCAGAGGTGGTCGCGGATCAGGAATGACGCGCATGATATATACATAACAATCGGGATGAAGCGCCTCATGAAGGCGTTACCTAGCAGAATTTCTTGTGATGTATTGCTTCACAAGAAATTCTGTTTTCGTTTTCCATCCGAGGAGAATGCCTCTGTGCTTCAACGAGGGCGTGTTGGTGACCGTCAACGCGCAACTGGCAACACCTCTGTATCCCCTTCTTCATAGTATGGCACGGAACCCCCTTGGAAAGGAGACAATTTTTGTGTCATACGTATCAAATCTAAGAGGCTGCGGCTGCGGAAGCCGCCGTGGCAACCAGGAGTATTGGGATCGCTATTGCGGAGGCGAAAAACCCATCCGTCGCGATGTGTTTTACAGGGGACCCTGCCCGCCTCACCCCGATTGCTGTGATCGGAAGCATCACCATCATCATCACCAGGGCTGCGGTTGTGGCTGTGGTTGCGATGATATCGATTGCCGCATTGGCTACGCCACCTGCGACCGTGATGACTGCTTTGAGCGCTGCGAGCATGATTGCTTGCGCGGATGCAGCCGTCGCTGCTGGCGTCAGTGTGGTGGAGACCGAGAGTGCATGGTGCAGTGCGAGGCCGACTGCTTCGCCGAGTGCGCCGTGGCATGCGAGGAACGCGATGCGGGCTGTGGCAATGAAGGCTGTGGCTGCGGTTGCCATCATGGCGGCTGCGGCTGCCAGCATGGTGGCTGTGGTTGTGGCTGCAACTGCAATTGCGACTGCGGCGTGATCAATCCGGATCCCGCGTAAGCATTCGCTTGCATGTAAACTCCAAATTGAGGGGCGCAAATCGCGTCCCTC